>CAYYWK010000056.1:0-9795 GCA_964475345.1 uncultured Desulfobulbus sp. | reverse complement strand
TGGCGGCCGAGTACCAGGCAGACATGATCACCCAGACGGCAAAGGCGCCGGTTCCGCAGACGACTGCCAGTGATTCTGGCGGCAATATGCTTTTATATGTCGGAGTTGCGGCCGCGGCCGCAGGCGCCGTGGCGCTGGCGGCAGGATCTGGAGGCGGGTCAAGCAGCGATCCGGTTGAGCCGGAAGAACCGAAAGTAGAGCCGGTCGGGGCCGATATCGATGGCGACAACTGGTCAGGACGCCTTATTCTGGTGGACAGCGGATTTAAGGAGGATGTGACGGCGACCGTTGAACAGAACGGCCGGGAGGTCATCATCACGACATCGACAGCCCAGAAATATGGCAGAAAATTTGTTGGCAAAATAGATCGTGACGCCGAGATGCAGGTCAGGGATCAGGACACCGGCCAGGACTGGACCACCTATAAGGGCAAGGCCCGCTGGAACATGATCGATCTCTATGATTTTGTCCATACGTTCCATGATTTGGATAGACTCTACCTGACAAGGACAGCCAAAGAATAGAGATGAACCGGAACAGCTGTTCTACAAGGAATTGAACACCGGAGGAAAAATGATGATATCAGGAAATCACAAATCGCTGTCTGCGATCATAGTTTTTGGTTGCATGGCAGTCTGTCTTTTGATCATCGGGGGTGACATGTCTTCAGCTGAAACCGGCAATTCTTTTTCAGAGCAAGCGGCTGCGAGAGGGAATCTGCTCAAGGTCATGGAAGATGATGTCGATTCAATGCCCTCAAGTCTTCTTGCAGATGACGAATTGCAGGAGGAGTTCGACATTGACGCATACTCCAACGCGACGAAAAAGAAGAAGAAAAAACGAGTTAAAACCCCAAGAGATGGCAACGCGCCTGGTTCAAAGCCGGTTGGCCCCGATCTTCGCGGAGGTTGGAGTGGTTACATAGATCTCGTTGGGAAAGAACGAGAGAGTGTATCAGCATCGGTAAGCCAGAATGGGAATTATATTGTCATTACAACCAGCAGCCATCAGAAATATGGAAGGAAATTTGTCGGGAACATCAAGGAGAATGGATTTATTCTGGCCTATGATCAAACCACCGGCGAAGACTGGACGACCCACAACGGACCAGCGACTGAGAACAGAATAGATCTCTATGACTTCGTCAATATTGAGAAACATGGGTATCACGATCTGGACAGGTTGATGCTGAAAAGATGACGAGTCTATTTCTGTAGGACTTTGTTCTTTTCGAGTAGGATCGGACTTCAGGTTGTTAGAATATTACTTACGGAAGCGCCTCAAGCCGCAGCACACACCCAAGAAAAACACATCAATCATTGCCGGCGGGACATTCTACCCGTTATGTCGACAACACAACGCAGCTCGATACCGGGAAGTCTGTATCGCCTATCATTCGTTCTGAAATTTTTTTGGGAGTATAGACGTCTCATTTCTCTTATGCGTCCTGAGATGGCGTTGCGCTGTAGAGAGCATAAGAGTGTAAGTGGCGGGGATATATCCCCGCATACAACCGGAAATCGTCAGTAGCTGTGTTTTGCCATTAACCAGAGTAGAGTTTGGAGACGATATTTTGCTTGTATCTGTAGTCATTCCCCTCTTTAACGAAGAGGAGAATATCGGGTTACTGTATGAGGAATTGAAAGGCATTCTAGTCACCTTGCCGGATGACCATGAAATCCTGTTCATCGACGATGGCAGCAGAGACACCAGCCTGAAGATACTCCAGGATATCCAGGTGGCTGATAACAAGGTTGTCGTTATCAGTTTCCGTCGGAACTTTGGCCAGACGGCGGCGATGGCCGCCGGCTTCGACTACGCCCGGGGCGATGTCATCATCACCATGGATGCCGACCTGCAGAATGACCCGCACGACATTCCGCTGCTGCTCGACCAGATCAGGGCCGGCAACGATGTGGTTACCGGTTGGAGGTTTGATCGCAAGGACACCTTCATCAATCGGCGCCTGCCGTCGATCATCGCCAACAGGCTGATATCGTACACCACCGGCGTCAATCTCCATGACTACGGCTGCACCCTCAAGGCATTCCGTCACGATGTCATAAAAAATGTCAGGCTGTATGGCGAGATGCACCGGTTTATTCCGGCCATTGCCAGCGGAATGGGCATTTCTTTCACCGAGGTCAAAGTCAATCACCGGCCAAGACGTTTTGGCTCGTCAAAATACGGGATATCACGGACCATCCGGGTTCTCCTCGATCTGCTGACCGTCAAATTCCTGCTCAGTTATTCCACGCGGCCAATCCAGGTATTTGGCCTGATGGGCGTCGTTTCCGGCGGCCTGGGGTTTCTGCTGGCCCTGCTGATGACCATCCAGCGCCAGTTTTTCGGAATGCCTCTGGCGGACCGTCCCCTGTTGCTGCTGGCCATCATGCTCATCTTCATCGGCTTCCAGTTTGTCTCCCTCGGCCTGATTGCCGAATTGCAGGCAAGGACCTATCACGAGTCGCAGAACAAGGCGGTCTATTTCGTAAGATCCGTCTACCGGAAAGAGTCTGCGGATATCCAGGCCCCAGACAAGGCTGCAGATGCCCCCCAGTGACCGGTGGCTTTCCATCATCATTCCCAACTGGAATGGCCGGCATCTGCTCAAAGACTGCCTTGATTCGCTGCTGCGTCAAACCTGTTCCGATTTTTCCGTAACGGTTGTCGATAACGGTTCGAGCGATGGTTCGGTTGAATGGCTGGCCGCCACCTATACCGAGGTTCGGTGCGTTGTCCTGCCAGAAAACAGAGGGTTCAGCGCGGCTGTCAATGCCGGGATCGATGAGAGTTCGGCGCCCTGGGTGCTTCTGCTCAACAACGATATGGAAGTCGACGCAGGCTGTGTCGCCTCCCTGAAAAAAGCGGTCGACAGATATCCGAACTACGATCTCTTTGCCCTGAAAATGCTCAATTTTCATCAGAGAACGCATCTCGATGGGGCAGGGGACGGCATCCTCCGTGGCGGGGCGGGATACCGTATCGGAACAATGGAAGAAGACGGCCCCTTCTACAACGGTGACAGGGATGTGTTCGGGGCCTGTGCAGGGGCAGCACTGTATCGGCGAGATCTCTTCAGGCGGATTGGCCTATTCGATGTCGATTTCTTCGCCTACCTCGAGGATGTCGATTTCAATCTTCGTGCTCAGCGCGCCGGCTGCCGCTGCCGCTTTATCGCCGCTGCCAGGGTGTATCACATCGGCAGCGCCACTTCCGGTTCCAAGTTCAATCCGTTGACCATCCGTCTTTCCACCAGGAACAGTCTGTATATTCTGGCAAAACATTACCCGTTCGGCCTTTTTGCCAGATATCTGCCGGTCATCATCCTCTACCAGGCAGCCTGGTTGCTATTCTGCGCCAAAAAAGGCCTGCTTCGTCCATACCTGCAGGGTCTGCGCGACGGCTGCCGCGGCTTTTCAAAAATGAGCGGCAAGCGCTCCGTTCCAGCCATCCAATCTGTTCCGCTTGATCAGTTCGATGCCCTGCTGCGCTGGGGAGAACGGCATGCGATTGCCTCGATCATGGATCGGAGGCGCTCGGCAGGCAAGGGCAACCTGCTGCTGGAGATTTATCAGAGGGTGTTCATCTGAACATGGCGAGTCTATGACTCATCCGGTCTATGTCATAATTGTCACTCATGATTCCCAGGCCGTGCTGCCCAGATGCCTGGAGGCCCTGTCCCGTCAGACCCGCCGGCCTGATCGCCTCATCATTGTCGACAGCGGTTCCCAGGACAGATCCTATCTGGCGGATTTGTCGAAGGGTGAAGAGACTCTGGTGCTGCTGCGGCAGAACGCAGGATTCTCAGCCGCGAACAATATCGGTATGCAGGCGTTGCCACAGAAAACCGACGGGATGGTTGCCTTCCTGAACCCGGACACCTTTCTGCAACCGGACAACCTTGCTGTGGCGGTTGCAGCACTCAAAGAGCATCCAGAGGCGGCGATTGTCGGCGGAAGGTTGTCAGGGTATGACCCTGTCGCCGGCCAGCCGACACAGCGGCTTGATTCGACAGGGATCTTCAGAAAATGGTACGGACGCTGGTACGACCGTGGACAGGGAGAGGAGGAGAGAGGGCAGTATCTGCACAAACAGCTGGTACCTGCCGTCTGTGGAGCGCTGTTGTGCTGCCGCCTCGAAGCCCTGGCCGGGTTTTCGGGAACGGGTGTCTTCAACGAGCGGTTTTTCCTGTATAAAGAAGACATCGAACTGTCGCTGCGACTCAGAAGCCACGGCTGGCAACTTCTCTACCAGCCGCGCCTCCGGGCGTACCATTGCCGCGGCTGGAACCGCCAGCGCCAGACTATCCCCTATGCATTGAGACTGCAGGCGGCATGGAGTGAGATCCTGCTGTATCTGGAACATCCTTCACCATACATGGCATGGGCTGCAATGAAATACCTGCTCGTTCGTCTTCTTCGCTGTTGAGCGACAACGATCATGCACTCTCCGAAAATTTCCCTCATCATTCCTACCTGCAACGGGGCAAAGACCCTGGCGGAACTTCTGGCAGTCATCGACAGGCAGACCATAGTTCCGGAGGAAATCCTCGTCATCGACTCCTCGTCCGATGATGACAGCACAGAAATTGCCAGACGCCATGGTGCGGAAGTGACGGTCATCGAGCGCCGGCTGTTCGATCACGGTGGCAGCCGCAGCATCATGGCAGCCAGAGCCAGGGGAGACCTGCTGGTCTTCTTGACCCAGGATGCCGTACCCGCGACCCGGGATGCGCTCGCCCGCCTGGTTGAACCGTTTGCTGACACCACTATCGCGGTCACCTACGGCAGGCAGCTCCCTTCTGCAGACGCCACATGGGCAGCCGCTTCGTTGCGCCTGTTCAATTATCCCGAGCAGTCCGCAATCCGCTGTTTCGATGATAGGGCAAGGCTTGGCCTGAAAACGATCTTTGTCTCCAATTCCTTTGCCGCCTATCGGAAATTAGCGCTGGCGGATGTCGGCTATTTCAAGAACGGTTTGATTTTTGGCGAAGATACCTGTACTGTAGGGCGACTGCTGGAGCGAGGCCACCGGATCGCCTATGTCAGCGAAGCCAAGGTGTATCACAGTCACAACTACTCGTTATCCGAAGAATTCCGACGATCGTTCGATACTGGCGTGCTCCATGCCATGGAAAGCTGGCTGATAGAAGAATATGGCCATGCCGAAGGCATTGGTGTCAGGTTCATGCGCAGGCAGCTCCAGGAACTTGGCCGTCAGGGCAGAATCGTGCTGATGGCTGAAGTCCTTGGCAGAAATCTGCTCAAGTATTGCGGGTACAGGCTTGGACGGTCATTCAGAAGAATCCCTGCACGAATTATCCCGCAGTTGAGCATGCACAGGTCATGGTGGCAAGGCAGGCAAGGGAAGTTCACCGCTGGTGGACACCGCTGCTGAAATCAATACGGGTTGCTTTAATACATCGACTGTTCAATGCTCTCAACCAATCTGCGCGAGCAGAGCTCCTACATCGCCCGCGGCCTGCACCTTCTTGACTGCCTCCTGGTAATCGGATACCTATGGCTGCTCGTCACCTGGTATCGTGTTCCGTGGAGTCCTTACTATACCAGGTTGGAAATCATTACATTTTTCCTTTGCCTCGTCAGCTTCCAGTCTTTTCAGCTCTACAGGTCGTGGCGGGGATGGCGCTTCTACATGGAGTTCCTCTATATCCTCAGGGCCTGGATACTGGTTGCCGGCCTCCTGCTCTTCTATTTTTTCATCTTTAAGATCTCTCACGCCTATTCCCGGGTGGTTTTTTTGATCTGGTCGATTACCACCCCGATCCTGCTTTTTGTCGTCCATGTCGCCGCCCGCAGGCTGCTGAGCATCATCCGTTCCCGTGGGCGGAATGTCAGGCGGGCGGTCATTGCCGGGGCAGGGGACCTTGGCATGAATATCGTCAGAGAGATTGAGACAATGCCGTGGGCTGGCATCGAGGTCCTCGGTTTTTTCGATGACAAGATCGACGAGCAGAGCATCGACCAGGTCATGGGTAAACCGATACTTGGCAATATCGCCGAGATCCATGGCTACCTCAGCAAGCATGACATAGATTATGTCTACATTGCCCTGCCAATGCGGGCTGAGAAGAAAATATTCATGATTCTTAGAACATGCCGATCTCTGGGGGCACGTATCTACCTGGTTCCGGATCTGTATGTCTTCGGGATTCATCATGCCGAAATCCAATCGCTCGGAAAACTGCTGATCCTCAATTTCAACCCCCATACCGAATGGAAGAGGGGCTTCGATATCGTTTTTTCAACTGGTGCCCTGCTGCTCACCCTGCCGCTGACAGCAGTCATCGCCCTGCTGATTAAACTGGATGACGGAGGGCCTGTTTTTTACCGCCACCGGAGAATCACCGCCACCGGCAAGGAATTTGACTGCATCAAGTTCAGAACCATGCGGGTCGGTGCCGAAGAAGAACTGCCAGGCCTTCTTGCCGCTCATCCTGAACTGAAAAAGGAATGGGAAGCCGGTTTCAAATTGAAAAAAGACCCGCGAGTCACGAAGATCGGCAAATTCCTGCGACGGACAAGCCTCGACGAGTTGCCGCAGTTTTTTAATGTATTGAAGGGAGACATGAGCGTAGTCGGTGCGCGACCTATCGTCGGCAGGGAACTGAAGGATTTCTACAAGGAGAGCGCAGGACGCTACTGCTCGATGAAACCCGGCATCACCGGACCGTGGCAGGTCGGCAAGCGCTCCGACACCGAGGATTACAAGGAACGTGTTGAACTGGATGACTGGTATATTCTGAACTATTCGCTATGGAATGATATAAAGATCATCGGCAAGACGATCCTGATGATGATCAGAGGCAACGGCGCGTATTGAGCGAGCATCGAGAATATCAACGGTTTTTCTTGCATACTTTGCCGGAATGATTAATCTTGTCATTGTAAATCACGTCCCAACGTAAATTTTAACTTTACAGGAGCACGCAATGTATCCCAACACCAACCAGATCAGCATAACACAGGCCAGACAGGAGGCTTCAAGCATCTTTCTGGCAAAAGTCTTCAACTGGATGGCGATGGGCCTCGGCCTGACCGGATTCATCGCCTATTTCACTGCCAGCAGCGGTCTTTCCCAGGCGATAGTCGCCAGTCCATTGTTCATGGTGCTGATTTTCGTCGAACTGGGACTGGTCTTCTATCTCTCGGCAAGAATAGAAAAAATTCAGGCTTCCACTGCCGCCGGACTGTTTATCGGCTACTCCGCCCTCAATGGGCTGACGCTCTCAACCGTCTTTCTTGCCTATACCAGTTCATCCATTGCCGGGACATTCTTCATCACGGCCGGCATGTTCGGGGCGATGGCTCTGTATGGAATCGTCACCAAACGTGATCTTTCCGGTCTCGGTTCCTTCCTTTTCATGGGACTGATCGGGATCATCATTGCCTCGCTGGTGAATCTTTTTCTGAGGAATTCCGGTCTCGACTGGATAATCTCCTTTCTTGGCGTCGGTATCTTTACTGGCCTGACCGCGTACGACGTGCAGAAAATCAAGAGGATGGGTGAAGAGGGGATTCTCGAGCAGGGAGAGGCGGCGGTCAAAAAGGGCTCCATCCTCGGCGCTCTCGCCCTCTACCTTGATTTCATCAATCTTTTCCTGATGCTTTTGAGGTTTTTCGGCGGCAGCAGGGACTGAGCGTGGAAAGACAAAGATTCGACTCTGAAAAAGCATGCCGCAAGCGGCGTGCTTTTTCTTTTTCCACGAGGTTCGTCAACAGGGGAAAAGCATGAGAGCAGGTTTTGCCGGGAAAAGAATACTCGTTGGCGTCACCGGCAGCATTGCCGCGTTCAAGGTTGCCGGTTGGGTCAGCACGCTGGCCAAGGCGGAGGCGCAGGTTTCGGTGGTCATGACCGACGCTGCCTGCAGGTTCATCACTCCGCTGACCTTTGCAGCCCTCTCAGGGAACCCCGTGGCGGGCGATCTTTTTGATTCTCTTCGTCAGGAGAGGATGGAACATATCGCCCTCGGCCGGGAAGCCGATCTTGTGCTGGTGGCGCCTGCCACCGCTACGACAATCGCCCGTCTTGCCAATGGTCTTGCCGATGATCTGCTGTCGGCGACGGTCCTAGCCTGCAGGGCGCCAGTCTTCATTTGTCCGGCCATGAACAGCAGGATGTATCTGCATCCTGCAACCCAGGACAACCTGGGCAGATTGAAAAAGTTCGGCTACCAGGTGCTCGCACCTGGCGAAGGGATGATGGCCTGCAAGGAGGTGGGAACGGGTAGGTTGCCGGAATGGGAGGATGTCGCCGATTATCTCCTGCGGGCACTGACGCCGCAGGATCTTCTTGGCGAAAAGGTGCTGGTCACTGCCGGGCCTACCAGGGAGGCGCTGGACCCTGCTCGGTTCTTAAGCAACCGGTCCTCTGGCAAGATGGGGTATGCCCTGGCCAGAACAGCCTTCCGGCGCGGCGCACAGGTCGATCTGGTGAGCGGCCCGGTCAAGCTGCCGAACCCGCCGGGTGTAAATGTGATTGCTGTCACGACAGCAAGGGAGATGCGGGAGGCAGTGCTTGCGAGATCAGATGCGGCTTCGGTTATCGTCAAAGCTGCTGCCGTAGCTGACTTCAGACCGGCTGTTGAGGAGGTCGAGAAAACCAAGAAGACTGCAGCGGAACTTCGCCTTGAACTTGTTAAAAACCCGGACATTTTACACGAACTTGGCAAGCGTAAGAGGAAAGGTCAGCTCCTGGTCGGGTTTGCCGCAGAAACCGCACATCTTGAAGACGAGGGCAAACGGAAACTGAAACAGAAAAACCTCGACCTGATCGCAGTCAACAGTATCCAGTCTGATGTGTCGGGTTTTGAGGCCGACACCAACCAGGTTCTGCTGATTGACGGGCAGGGGACCCACCGGTTGCCGCTTGCCGGCAAAGAACTCGTCGCCGATATGATCTGGGACAGGGTAGTTGAACTGGCCAGGTCGAGATAAGCACCACCTGCAGGTGGCGCAAGGTCGGACCGCCGGAAATTGAGCGACTATCTGCCGCAGCAGTGTTTGAATTTGCGATTTGAACCGCAGGGACAGGTCGAATTTCTCTCAACCTTGACACGAAGAGTCCTGGCGTCGCCATCCTGGTAGTACCACCTGCCTGCAAGGCGGATGAAGCGACTGTTCTCGTGCAAGATCCAGCAACTGCCATTGAGCAGGTATGTCGCCCGGAAACGGACGCATCCTTCTTCGTCCCCCATTCCACCACCGCTGCATTCGTCAATCTCCAGGCCCACCCAGCGCGGGGGAGGACCATCATGGGAGAGGAAATCGGGACGATAGCCGGGCGCCCAGGTAGTAAGAATGTAGCCGTCGTCCTGAAGGACATAGGCGGTATAGCGCGAACGCATCAGAGCAACAGCTGTCTGCGCCAGTGCATGGCCAGCGATCAGAGGCCCGCAGCAGTTTGCATGGGGTTCGTCACTGCCGCAGGGGCAGGTGAGAGGTGACAGGGCAATGCCTTGGGCAGAGGTTGCCAAAACAAGGCCCGATCAGAAGCCGGGCTGGCGTTTGAGGTCGAGTTCCTGGGCGACCTGGGTCGCTGTTTCCTCGATGGAACGGCCATCGGAAAATACCACCGGTACCTGGTATTTCAGAAAAATCTGATCCGATTGCTTCAATTCCTGCTCACAGGTGGCGAGATTGGCGTAAGTGCTGCCGGGGTAGCGTTTCTCGCGGAAGGAATGCAACATCTGCGGCGTGGTGGAAAGCCCCACGACACGTTTCTTGTTGCGGACGATTTCCGGGGGCAGGCGGATCGAAGTGAGGTCGTCCT
>CAYYWK010000055.1:0-9852 GCA_964475345.1 uncultured Desulfobulbus sp. | reverse complement strand
GGCGGACGGCCTTGGTGAGAATCTTCTCGATGCGGGCGAAAGCCTCTTCGATCTTTTCGATGTTCACCGGTTTGGAAAGGAAGCCGATGGCGCCGCGCCGCATCGCGTCCAGGGAGCTGTCGGCGGCCGACATGAAATGGACCGGGATGTGGCGCAGGTCGGGGTTCTCCTTCAGGCGTTCCATCACCCCCCAGCCGTCGATGCCGGGCAGGCCGATATCGAGGATGATCGCGCTCGGCCGGTAAAAATCGGCGAAATGCAGGCCGGTCTCGCCATTGTCGGCGATGATGCACTTGAATCCCCTTTCGCGGGCGAAATCGCGGAGGATGGCGGCGAACCGGCGGTCGTCCTCGATGATCAGGAGTGAGCGGTCGTCCGGGGAGAGGAGCTTGCGGTCGTCACTCACCTGGCTCTCCTGCACAGGTGTATCCTGGCGGCTGCCGGTGTCGACGACGGCCGTCTTGTGCCCGGCAGGTATCGGGTCTGTAACGGTTCCAGTGGTCCCTGGGGGTTCAGACTCCCCGCCGTTTTCGCCGGTTCCGCCGTCGACTGCGTATTCGGCGGGCAGGCCCGGTGGGGTGTAGCGTTCCGGCAGGACGATGGTGAAGGTACTGCCGACTCCCTCGGTGCTTTCAAGGAAGATCCGGCCGCCCAGCAACCGGGTCAGTTCCTTCGATATCGACAGCCCGAGCCCGGTGCCCCCGTAAGTCCGGCTGGTGCTGCCGTCTACCTGCTGGAAGGCCTCGAAGATTTCCTGCTGCCGGTCCCGCGGGATGCCGATGCCCTGATCGCTGACGGCGAAGGCGATCATCCCCGCCCGGTCGCAGCCGTCCAGTTGCAGATTCCCCGACGCCGGTCTGGAGATGACCAGGCTGACACTGCCCTCGTGGGTGAACTTGAAGGCGTTGCTGAGCAGGTTGCGCAGCACCTGCTGCAGGCGCTGGGCATCGGTCCGCATCGACTTCGGGACATCATCGGCGACAATGATCTGCAGCGGTATCTTCTTTTCAGACGCGATATCCCTGAACACCCGCTGCAGGTCGTCGACGAGCGTTGCGATACCGGTTTCCTCGATGACCAGTTCAACCTTGCCGGCCTCGACCTTCGACAGATCGAGAATCTCGTTGATCAGGTGCAGCAGTTCGCTGCCGGAACTGTGGATAGCTTTCGCCGATTCGATCTGCTTGTCGCTGAGGTTGCCCTCGCGGTTCTTGCCGAGCAGCTGCGAGAGGATCAGGATGCTGTTGAGGGGGGTCCGCAGCTCATGGGACATGTTGGCGAGGAACTCCGATTTGTAGCGGCTCGAGACCTCGAGATCCGCCGCCTTCTTGCTGACCTCTTTCTGGGCCTTGATCAGTTCGAGGGTTTTGACGCGCAGGGCATCCTTCTGTTTCGCCAGGGCACCGGTTCGTTCCTCCAGTTCGGCATTGGTGTGTTCCAGTTCCTGCTGCTTGGCTCGGAGCGCGGTTTCGGATTGTTTCAGGGTGTTGGTCTGCTCCGCCAGTTCCTCGTTGGTGACTCGCAGTTCCTCCTGCTGGGATTGCAGTTCTGCTTCCGACTGCCGCAATTCCTGGGTCTGAGCGGCCAACGCCCTGTTCTTCATCTCCAGTACTTCCTGCTGCTGCTGGGTGTGGTCGAGCAGATCTCTGATCATCTGCCGGGATCTGGCCATGTTGAAGAGGATCGCAGTGTCTTCAAGGTTCTCGTCGATGAAACGGCGCTTGAGGTGCGAGAAGGGCAGCGCCGAGCCGAGCAGCAGAACCCCGACCAGGTTGTTCTCGACGAAGAGGGGCGCGATCAGGAAGTGGGCGGCCGGTTCCTCGGCCACGCCGTAATTGAGGACGGGAGCATCGCCATCGGCCCTGGAGAAGGAGATGATCTCTCTTGCCAGCGCCGCCTGGCCGACCAGGCCTTCACCGACCCTGCAGCGGCCGTGTCTGCCGTTGCGGTCGGTGAAGGCATAGCTGGCGATCATCTCCAGCATCTGCGCGTCGGCATTGTGGAGGTAAAAGGCGCCGACCTGGACATCGAGATGCCTGGCCAGGCAGGCCAGGAAGCCGCGGGCGAGATCGTCGAGATCGTGGTCGCCGCGGCTGACGTCGTGCAGGCGTTCCTTGCCGGTCTTGATCCAGTCTGCCTCCCGCAGGCTGCCGGCCATCCTGTTCAGCGCACTGGCCAGCATGCCGAACTCATCCTTCTGATCCAGTTTCAGGGTCTGGTCCAGTTGACCCTGGGAGATCGCCAGGGCGAAGCGGACGTCCTCGGAAAGGGGGCGGATGAACTGCCGGCCATAAAGCCATGAGCACATCGCGGTGCCACAGGCGAGGACCAGCGCCGTCACCAGGCCGTAGCCGACGATGCTTCGCTGCGCGGCCAGGACTTCATTGCGGTCGATCTTCGATATCAGGTACCAGTTCAAGTTCTGCAGGTCGACCTTGTCGAAAGTCACCAGCACCTTTTTGCCGAGACTGTCGATATAGACGCCGGACCCGCCGCCGTGGCCGCTCCTGACCGCGTCGTGCCAGTAGGGAAGGGGTCTGTCGAGGGAGTAACCGACTGTGTATTTGCCATCGCCCATGGTTTGCATGTCGCTGCGGAAGGAAAACCGTTTCGTTTCCTCCGACCAGCTGATCAGGTAGGATTCGCCGGTTGTGCCCATGCCCTGGCGGGAATCCATGATCTCGTTGATGAAGGCCGGATGGATCTGCAGGATGACGACAGCCAGCAGCCCACCATCGGGATCGACGACCGGATGGGCGATGAAGGCCGATTCCCGGTTCCCGCTCGGCTGGTAGGGGGCGAAATCGACGATGGCCGATTGCCCCGTTGTGCTGGCCCGACGCCAGGCGATAGCCTTGCCGTTGCCGGAGGAGAGTGCTGAGGCGAAAGCCGCGCCGAGGTCGCTCTCGGCAGCGGTGCTGAACATCAGGTGGCCTGAATCGGCGGCGACGATGGAAAGGTCGGAATACCCGTAGGTCTCAATATGGTCGCGAAAGAATTTCTGATATTTTTCTGTTATATCAAAATATTGTTGTGACTTGACCGGGAACGGGGCGGTGGGTTGGACAGCGAGGCTGCGGCCGTAGTCAATCAGTTCTCCGGCGAGGCTCTGGATGCGAAGGTCGGCGGCGAGGCTGCGGGCGTCCATGAGCCGCTCGTTGAAAGCGTTCTCCACCTGCGTCTTCCTGAAATTCTGCACGATCTCCAGTTGCTCGAAGGATTTCTGCAGCAGGGAGCGGGAGCTGAGGTAGGTGCCGATGCCGCCGACGATGGCCAGCGGGACGATACCGGTCAGGATGAAGAAGAGGGTGAGCTTCGGGCGTATGCTGATGTCTGCTATTCTGATCATGCGGTTCACTGCGGCATGGCGGTGGGAGAGATCCACCTTTTATCGGAAGGATGATCCTGTCGCGTCAAGAATATCCTTTCAGGTGGGACATGTCAGGTATTTTCTCGGCAAAGTCGGAACCCAGGGGGCGCAAAATATACTCCCCGGGAAGGAAAAGATGCCGGTATCCGCGCTGCAGACCGTTTTGCCGATTTGCTTTCCCTTGCGCATCCTTGTACACTGAAATCGGGCATATGTCTGATACATACCAGCGGTTGCAGAAATATTTTCCAGGGCTGTTCAATGCTGCACAGATATCCGAAAGATCTTGTCGAAAAACTGGTTCTGCTCTGGCAGAAACCGCTCCCAGCGAAACTGCGCAAAGCCGACATCGCCCATGAACTGCCGGAACTGGCGGTTCTCGAGGATCTGGTGTCCACCTGCTACCAGGTCAGCCTGATGAAGGAGGAGGCGCGGGGGCTCCGTTTCCGGGTGATGCTCTGCGAGCCTGAGGTCTTCCTGGCCGAGGGGTTCCGCAAGTACCGCGAACTGTTCATCCTGCCCTTTTCCGAGCGGCGTCCGTACAACGTCTACGAGGTCATCAAGCTCGGGCCGGCCACTGATTTCAACAACTCGATCATCGGCATCCGTCTGGACCGGCAGGAAGGCCTGCAGATCTGGGGGTTCATCCACTCCGGGTCACGCTGGACCCATGCCATACATGGCGGCAGCAAGCAGCCGACACCGCTGCCGCCTGCGCTCGCTCTCCATGTCACCGGCCCCGGACGGCTGACCGCCTGCCGGGGCCTGGAGATACTGGCGCAGCTGGCCGGCGGCAATATCATTTCGCCTTCGGCCAATGTCTTCAAATCCCACTGGATGAACGAGCGGTATTCCAGGGTGCAGATGCAGCTGGCGGCAATGCACGAAAACGACCCGCTCCACGACCGGAACCGCTGGGCCAGGATCGATCCGGCCTTTGTCACCACGCTCTACCTGGAGTTCTTCAAGCACGTCATCAGCACCGTCCGTCGCTCCGGCCACGGCGGCACCATCATCTCGCTGCCCGCCGGCATGGAGGACATGATCTTCCACAGGAACCCCTACATCTCCCTGAAATACCGTTTTGGCGCCGACGGCCCGCGCAGCCAGCTGAAAAACCTGGTGCTCGAGATCATGCAGATCGTGGCCGTCAGTTGCGGCAAGCGGCATGGTCCTGAATACGTGGCGGGATGGAAGGATTACGTCCAGTTGCAGAAGGAGGAGCTGATCCAGCTCGATGAGCTGATCTTCAAATTCGCCCGGTTCGCGGCCCGTCTTACCGGCGTCGACGGCGCAGTGGTGACCACCGAGGAGCCTGAACTGGTTGGTTTCGGGGGGATCATCCAGGGGAGCTTCGAGATGGGCGATGTGGTGGCACGAGCCCTCGATCCGGAGGGAAAGCGCAAGAGGATCGAGAAGATCGAGGGTGTCGGCACCCGTCACCGGTCGCTGTATGCGCTCTGCGAGAGGCTGCACAACGCCCTGGGAATCGTGGTGTCCCAGGATGCCGAAGTACAGGTGGTCACCTGGAAGGGTGACATGGTGACCTGCTGGGATGTCATCCCGATCGATTTTTCCTGATTTGTCAAGTTGCTAATGTCTGGTGTGCCGCCCTCGGCGATGGGAGGCATGACGCAAGGAAATTGACAGGAATCGAGTTGCTGTTCTACAATGCCTGCAACGGGAAAAGGCCGATTCCCCGGATGGAGCGGAAAGCCCGGGGAGCGGGCCGTTCGGGGAGGGGCGAGGCGAGGAGCCGGTATGCCGCTGAGGGACATTCGGATCATAACCAGGATCGGTCTGGTGGTCGGCGCCATCTTTCTGATGATGGTGGTCCTGATGGTTATCGAGATGAAGACGCTCGGCAGGATCAAGAGCAGCCTCGAGGAGATAGTCGCCGTCGGCAATGAAAAATTGATCCTCGCCCAGGACATGCGCTTTCTGGCAAGAAACAGCGCGGTCGTGCTGCGCAACGTTCTGCTGGTCAGGGATGCCGGCCTCCGGGATGCCGAACTGCGGCGGCTGGAGGAGGACCAGCGACAGTACCGGGCGGCTGAACAGATGCTCAGGTCGCTGGAGACGGATGCCAAGGGGGTGTCGCTGCTGGAGAAGAGCAGCAGGGAAGAGCGGCGAACCCGCGAGCTCTGGCGGCAGGTTGCAGAGCTTTCGGCGGCAGGCGAGCACGACAGGGCCGTGGCGCTGCTGACGGATATGGTCCGTGGCCCGCAGCGCGGATGGCTCGACACCCTGGCGGAGACGGTGGCCTTCCAGAAGGAGTCGACCCATGCCGCCGCCAGCCAGGCCAGGCGGGAGTACAGAACAACGCGGATCATCGTCCTGGTGGGCGACGGGGTGATCCTGCTGGTGAGCGGGCTGCTGGTGCTGACCCTGGCGTCCGGCATTGTCGGACCGTTGCGGGAATTCACCAGGTCGGTAGACAGCATCGCCGGCGGCGACCTGACGACCAGAATTTCGCTGGCCCGCCATGACGAGATCGGCACCCTCGGCGCCCATATCAACAACATGGCCGAGCAGCTGCAGGCAACCGAGAAGGAGCTTGATCAGTACCGGTTCCACCTCGAGGAACTCATCGAAGAGCGGACCGGCGACCTGAACGAGCAGCGCAAGAGGTTCACCTCGGTGCTCATCCACGACCTCAAGGGGCCGCTTGTCCCGATCATCGGTTTTTCCCAGAAGCTCATCGGCGCCAGCGAGATCGGCCGGGAGAAGACGGCCGAGTACGCAAGGGCCATCTACCATGCCTCGATGAAGCTCGCCGCGACCATCGATCGCGTGTCAGCAGAACTTCGCGGCAATCGCCTGCAGTTCAGTTTTGACATGCAGATCTTCGACATCGGGCAGCTGCTGGAATCTGTCGTCACCAGCCACATGCCGAAGGCGGAACTCGCAGGTGTCGAATTGTCTCTGCGCTGCCACGGTGACGGCAGGATCCTCTTTTCCGGGGACTCCGCAAGGATCCAGAGTGTTTTCGAGAACCTGATAGGCAATGCCGTCAAGTATGCGCGAAGCCGGGTCGATATCGAACTTGCCAGGGAAGGGGGGATGCTGGTGCTGGTCGTCGATGACGACGGTGACGGTATCGGGCAGGAATACCACGAAAAGATCTTCGAAGAGTATTTCCAGGCCCCGAACAGCAGGGAGGGCAGCGGGGTAGGGCTGTACAGCGCCAGGAAGATCGTCGAGCACTACCTGGGAGCGATCAGGGTCGGCAGGTCACCGCACGGCGGGGCCCGCTTCACCGTCGAACTGCCGACGGCGATCCGCTGACGGGGAGCACCCGCGTCGCTCAGAGCCGCTTGAGGAGCTGCTCGTACTTGTCCAGATAGATCTCCGACAAGGTCAGGAAGGCGGTAACGATGATCGGCCCGTAGATGATGCCGAGGATTCCGTAGACCGCCAGCCCGCCGAGGATGGCGAGCAGGACCAGCAGGGTGTGCATCTTGACCTGCTTGCCGACCAGTTTCGGTTTGAGGAAATACTCGACGGACATCGACAGGGCGAAGTAGTAGCAGAACAGGAAGACCCCTTCACCGACGCGGCCGTTGATGGCCAGGATGAGTGCCGTCGGGATCATTACCAGGCCGATGCCGAAGACCGGCAGGAAGGCCAGCACCGCCATGATGCAGCCCCAGAGAATCGGGGAGTTCAGGCCCATCACCGAATAGAGTCCGCCGCCCAGAATACCCTGGATCAGGCCGCAGATGCCGTTGCCTTTGAGGATGGCGTTGGCGATTTCCTCGAACTTGTTGAGCAGCAGTCGGTCTTCGTCGTCAGGCAGGGGCGAGAGGCGGATCAGGTACTCGCGCAGTTTCGGCAGGTCGATGAGCAGGAAGTAGATCACCAGGATCATCATGAAAAACAGGCCGAGGAACTGCATGACGTTGGCGGCCCAGCCGCTGGCCTGCTTGTACAGGAAGAGCCCGGCTTCCTTGGCCAGGTAGGTGAGGGTGTCGGTGACCATGGTGGCCTTGAACTCGACGCCGAACTCGAGCAGCTGCTGCTGCAGGAGGATGATCAGCGGGCTTTCCTGGAGAAAGGACTGCAGCTTGAAGCCGACCTGGCTGTCACGCCCCCAGTTGTATAGACTCAGTGCTTCACCGGCAAGCGAGCCGGTAAAGAAGGTCAGCGGCACGAAGACCAGGGCGACGATCAGCAGGCAGGTTAAAAGTGATGCCGCGTAGTCCGGCAGGTGCCGGTTGAGCAGGATGTACACCGGCCTGAACAGGCTGGTGAGCACGAAGGAGAGGACCAGGATGGACCAGAACGGCCAGAGAATCCGTCCCAGGAAGACGGCGGAAATCAGGAAGACGACGATAAAGTACCTGACCGGCTGGAGACCGGGGGATTCCTGGGGCAGTGCTGGCTGGTGCGGAGTGATGATCATGGGCGGGGGCGGGAGGTTGTGGTGGATGTCAATTCCCGTTGCACCGGGCAGGACAGCTGGGGTATCGTAGCCTGCTGGGCTTGGGATCAGGTGCGAAGTATATAGTTTCCGACGGATTAATCAAAGAGAAAGAGAACGCAGCGAGGAGAAGCGCGGAATGTGGGAAAATCTTGAAGTTGCAGTGGAAAAGGTTGCCAAGGAGAAGATGAAGGCCAGGCCTGATCAGGACAAGCTCGGCTTCGGTCAGCATTTCACCGACCATATGCTGCTGATGCAATGGAACCGGCAGGACGGCTGGCATGATTCGAAAATCTGCCCGTACCAGGATTTCCACCTCGATCCGGCCTCGATGGTCTTCCATTACGGGCAGGCGATCTTCGAGGGGATGAAGGCGTACAGGGGCGAGGGCGACCAGATCTTCCTGTTCCGGCCGAAGGACAACTTCGAGAGGATGAACAGCTCGGCACTGCGGATGTGCATGCCCCGTCTGCCCGTCGACAAGGTCCTGAAGGCGCTGAAGGCGCTTTTGTACCTGGAGCGGGCGTGGATCCCCGTCGCCGAGGGGGCAAGCCTCTATATCCGGCCGACGATGATCGCCGTCGACCCCTTTCTCGGGGTCCGCCCATCCGACTCCTATCTCTTCTATATCATCCTGTCGCCGGTGGGCGCCTATTACGCCGAAGGGTTCAACCCGACCAGGATATATGTCAGCGACGACCATGTCCGCGCTGTCAAGGGCGGAGTCGGCAACGTCAAGACCGCCGGCAATTACGCGGCCTCGCTGTATACCTCGCAGGTGGCCAAGAAGGCCGGCTATACCCAGGTGCTGTGGCTGGATGCCTGCGAGCACCGCTGGGTGGAGGAAGTGGGGACCAGCAATATCTTTTTCATGATCGGCGACGAGTTGGTCACCCCGCCCCTGGGCGGGTCGATCCTGCCCGGCATCACCCGTGACTCGGTGCTGAAACTGGCCGAAAGCTGGGGGGTGAAGACCGCCGAACGCCAGATCGCCATCGACGAGGTCCTGGCGGCCAGTCGCGACGGCCGCCTCCAGGAGGCCTTCGGAACCGGCACCGCCGCAGTCATCTCGCCCATCGGCGAGCTGATGTACAGGGACACCGTCTATCCGGTCAACAAGGGCGAAACCGGGCCGCTCGCCAGGCGGTTGTTCGACGATCTTCAGGCCATCCAGCACGGCAGAAGCGACGACCCGTGCAAATGGGTGATGCGGGTCTGTTGAAGTGCAAAGCGGCGGAATTGATCGGTATTCTTTTGATATTCCATTGTTTTTTTGAAGGCGAAATTTTTGCCGCCGTTCCCTTGATTTTTGCCATTTCAACCCTATAGTGTGCCCAGTTTCAGGTAGCTGCCCGGAAATCGGGCAAAAATCGAATAGGGAAACCACACATTCTTGCATGATGGGCCCGTTCGCAAATCAATACATGTCATGTAGGAGGCAGTAATGAAAATTCGTCCATTGAATGATCGTCTTCTGGTGAAACGTCTGGAAGAGGAGGCCAAAACCGCAGGTGGCATCATCATCCCCGATACCGCCAAAGAGAAGCCGGCAGAGGGTCGGGTTGTCTCGGTCGGTCCCGGCAAGCTCAATGACAAGGGTGAGCGTGTCGCCCTGCAGGTCAAGGAGGGGGATCGGATTCTCTTCTCCAAATACGGCGGAACCGATGTGAAGCTTGACGGTGATGATTACCTCATCATGCGGGAAGATGATATCCTTGGCGTAATCGAATAATTACGGACCGCATCAGCGTCCGTAAGACTGCGCGTCACATTGAAGACGAAAAACTACAAAGGGAGAAAAATATAATGGCTGGAAAAGATATCAAATACGGAGTGAAGGCCCGTGAGTCGATTCTCACAGGGGTGAATACGCTGGCAGATGCCGTCAAGGTGACCCTGGGCCCGAAGGGCCGCAACGTGCTCATCGAGAAATCCTTCGGCGCTCCGACCATCACCAAAGACGGCGTGACCGTCGCCAAGGAGATCGAACTGAAGGACAAGTTCGAGAACATGGGCGCCCAGATGGTCAAGGAGGTCGCCTCAAAGACTTCCGATGTCG
>CAYYWK010000054.1:0-9970 GCA_964475345.1 uncultured Desulfobulbus sp. | reverse complement strand
GATCGGGCCCGGGCTGTGCTCCCTGCTGGCAACCAGCCAGAGGGTATTGCTGCGTCGCCCGGTGGCATCCCCGCCCCTGTGGTCGGCGTCGGGATAGAGCACCATGGCGTTGTCGGCGCTGTACTCGATATCCCCAGAGCCCTTGAACACCCCGAGATGCGGCTCGTCACGGTAGCCGCCGTCGCCCCCCCTGGCCAGTTCGGAGATGACCAGGAAGGAGACCTGCAGCTCGTCGCGGATGGCCTCCAGCTGGCGCAGCCAGGCATCGATGCCGGTGCGGCGCTCGGCGAAGTCCTTGAACGGCAGCTTGTGCAGGCTGTCGATCACCACCACCGTGTACTCCCGTGACGTCTCGTGCCGCAGGAAATCGATATGCCGCCGCATCAGCTCAGGGGTCAGCTTGCGATCGTTGACCACCCGGAAGGCCGTCATCATCTGGCGGATTCGCCGGCAGGTCTCTTCGTAGCGTTCCCGCTCCGTCGCCGGCAGATCGCTGCTTCGCAGCCTGCCGCCCTCGATCCGGCCAAGCCGGCTCAATGTCCGCTGGTAGATCTTCTGCCGCCCGTTCTCGAAGTCGTAATACAGTACCGGAATGCCCCGCAGGGCCATTTCCGTGGCTATCTGGATCATGAACATCGACTTGCCGACCTTCGGCGCGCCGCCCACCACATTGATGCCGTGGACGCCGTCGATAGCCGAATCCAGCAGGGGAAAGCCCGAGCGCATATCGGCGAAGGCGTTCTCCCGCTCAGCCCCCATCCTGCGCAGGAAGCGGTCATGTTCGGCCTGTGGGGCCGGAAAGGGGGAGAAAGTGCGGGCAGACTGGATCATCGCCCTGATCCTGTCCCTGAATCCGCTGCCGCTGTCCCTGGCCAGCTGCCAGACGCTGTAGCCCTTCGGAAGGCCGGCCGGCCAGCGCAGCAGGCGGACCTTGTAGCCAACCCGGGCGGCCAGGGCCCGGGCAGCCGCTTCCGACTCGCCGGAGTTGACCGTGATGATGAACAGGTTGCGGAGATAGGCGAACATATCCGGATTGACGCCTTCCAGATTCGTGCAGTGGGGGACGGCTATACCGGGAAAACCGAATTGCTTGAACGGCAGCAGGTTGTGCTCTCCCTCACAGAAAAAGAGGGCGCCGTTTTCACAGCACAGGAGGTCCTGGAGATTGAAAATCTGGAATTCCCCGGCACTGAAGCGTTCATCACCGTGCCAGAAATAATCCTGGGGCCGGTCGGGGTAGACGCAGCGGGCGGCGTAGCAGTTGCCGTCGCTCTGGAAATACGGGTAGACGACGTAGCGGCCGTTATAGCCGATCTGCAATTCGTTGAGGACCTCCTTGCCGACGCCGGTTGCAGCGAATTCATGGACCAGGTTGTCGGTCAGGCGGTCGTGGTACTGCTTGATCTCGGTGTTGATGTTGGCAACCGGGAATTCGATGCCCTGGAAGAGGGATTCGCGATCCGGGTCGAAACCTGGCACCTCGACCGGCTCGATTGCCGCAAGACGTGCGAACCACAGCGGGAAACCTCCTGGAACGCACCGGTTCAGGCACCGGAAATAGCCATGAAAAGGCCCGTCCTGATTGAGAAAAACCACCAGCCGGCCCGCCGGGTCAAAACCACGTTCCCTGCAAAACGGGCAGTCGGCAAGCAGGGTGGTATTTTCCATCCGCCCGTCGGGCAGGTGGCGAACATAGAAGGCAGGTATCGCCTCAGCAGAATATTCCATTCCAGCGACCATTGCGTGTCATGAAGATGGCAGATGCAGACGGAGGGCGATCACCGCCCTCAGCGGGAAGGGCGGGAGGCCGCAACGCTGCTCCCGAAACGCTGGAGGATCCCTTGCAGTTCGTCCTCTGCCAGCGGTTCATCGAATTTGATGTGCACCGAATAGTCGTTTTCGATGACGTGGTAGCCTTTGACCGCGGAAACCATTCCCTGAATCCCGGAGCCCTCCTCGCCCAGCTCGCCGCCGGAAAGACCGATGATGACGGATCGGCCGAGGAGCATACGGGAGCTGTCCTTCTTCGAGAAGCGCATGAACAGGGAAACCCCGCCTGCCGAAACGTCGGCCAGTTCTCCCCGGGCCCTGACGCCGCTGCCGCCTGTATCGAGAAAAATGACGGATACCCGCCCGGATGCCTTGAACCGCTGGTGGCGGCGGCGATCCCTGCCCGACTGATGGAAAAAACCATCCATCTTCTCGAACTTGCGGCAGAAATCATTGAGCTTCGATTCGACCGCCGGATACTCGTCCTGCAGTCGCTGCAGGTTGCTGAGACTGAGCAGCGAGATATCCGACTGACCGAGGCTGGAGGCGGAGAAGGTCCAGACCGAGGCATCGAAGAAGACTCCAGCCCCCAGCACCTCGCCGCTGCCGAGATTCTTGATCAACGCCTCACGCCCGCCTTCGCGGTAAAAAAGCTTGACCTTGCCGGAATTGATGAAAAACAGCGAGGCTTGAGACGATCCCTGCGAGACGATCAGGTCGTTGTTTTCATACCGCCGGTGCTCGAGGAGGTGGTAGAGGTTGGTGAATTCCTCGGGAGTCAGGAGCTGGTAGAGGTTGCTCCAGACATCGAGGTGGCTTTTGTCGATGGAGGCTTTTTTCTCTTCATCGATGATTTCCGCCGCCTGGATGATATCGCTCAGCGCCATCGGATCGACCTCGATCATCCATGCGCGCAGCTTCTCGGCCTGATCGAACTTGCGCATCCTGGTGGTGCGGACGATCAGGTCGAGGATCATTTTCCTTGCCGCATCCTTTTTCCCCTGGCCGAGCAGCGTACGGGCCGTCATCTCTTCCGCAAGGCCGGTGATCGCGTTCTTTTCCTCGGTTTTCCCGGCAGCCGGATGCTGGGCTGTCGCGGTCTCGTCGACCTTGTGGCGAGTCTCCTGGAGCTGTCGACGGCGCGCTTCCTTCTGGGCCGCCTCGAGCTGGATCATGGCCTCCCCGGCGGCCCTCCATACATCGTCTCCGATCATGCGGCCCGCCCGTTTGCCCTTGAGCTGCAGAAACCTCTCGAGGTCTTCGCTGGCCGGCTCAGGCGGACACTGGGCGAGCACGCTGCATACCTGCGCCAGCAGCTTGTCGCGGACGGCATCGGAAAAATGTTCCTGTTCATCGAGCAGCTGCCCGAGGACAGCTGCCACCTCTGCGTCGCAGAAGGGAGCCAGGGCCTTGACGGCATCGGTCCGCATCGCCTCCCCGGCCTCGGCGGCGACCCGCAGCAGGACCTCCTTTCTCTTCGTGCCGCTGATCCTGTAGAGGCAGACAAAGGCCTCCCGCTGCACCCGGAGGTCATCGTGCATCAGGTAGGGCATGACCAGTCCGACATCCTGCTCGGCGCCGACTTCCGACAGCAGCTTGATCAGGTTGCGCTTGCCATGCCAGGGCATCGGCTCGGAGAGTCGCTCACGGACGACCGGCAGCAGCATCTGTCCGGCATAGGTCAGCAGATCGATTATCTTGATCCGGTCGTCGGCGTTTTCCGTATGCAGCAATTCCTCGACCAGGAAGCGGACGACCACCACTCCCTGCATGATCAGGCGACGGCCGAGCGGTTCGTTGGTGGAATCCACAAGGCATTGCTTGAGCTGCCCAGGCAGGGCGGAGCGGTCGATCTCACGATCCTGCACCCGCCCGACAAGGGCCTGGACCGGGGGCGGCCTCCTGACGATTCCGGCCCGTATCTGGTAAAAAACTTCGAGAATCCGGTCACCGGCGGCTATGTTGCTCCTCTTCCAGGCCTGCTCCATAAAGGCATGCAGGAGGCCTGCGACCTTTTCGAAGGTAAAATCGCCATTTTCCGCCTGCCTGAACCAGTTCAGCATCGATTCGATGGTCTTCGACAACAGATCCCAGCGGTTCTCCCCCACCAGGTGCTCGCCGATGATGGCCAGGCAGCGGATTATTCTCGCCTGCATGGCGGCATCGCCTTCCCGCAGTTCCCTGTTGAGAAGGGCCAGCAGCGACAGGACTTCCTGTTCATGGCCGTCTGCCAGCAGCTGCTGCACCGCGGCGGGAAGACCCATCACCAGCTCGTCGCTCTGCAGGCCGCTGAGATTGCCCTGCAGCAGGCCGCGGAGGCCGGTGCTGATCCGCTTGGCCTGACGTTCCCGCTCGCCGGATTCCATGATGGAGCGGGCCTTTTCCTGGCCGAGGAACTGCCGCCCCCTTGCCGAGTTGAGCAGGCTGGCCAAGGTGGCTTCGGCCAGTTGCAGTCGGGATGCTGCACCGCCGCCCTTCCCGCTCGTCGCTGTGCTCTGGCGTCTCAAAAAGCCGATCACCCTCCCGAAAAACTCGTTGTCGATCCGTCCAACGAGGGCATCATAGAACGTCGTGCCAAACCCTTCCGGATACCTCTGGGCAAGCACCAGACTCATCCCTGCATCCTGCAGGCCCTGATTCAGCGCCTCGGCGAGCTTTGCCGCAACCACCTGGTGACTGCCGCCGTCGAGCAGCTCGCCGGCGTTCTTGAGAGTCTCGGAAAATGCCTGGGAAACATCGATCGTCTTCTCCCGCTGGAGATCCTGCAGAGGAGCCATAACCGCGGCGGTCAGCAGCGCGGCGGCGGTTTCCGGGTCGGCCATCTCGGTCTTCAGCTGATCGGCGACCGGCTGATTGCATGCGCCGCCGCCGAGACAGGCGAGGTACTCCTCCCTGATGGATGGCGGCTGGAAATGATTCTGCTGTTCTTCTGCCGTATCAGCGAAGTGGTACTCCTCAGGGAAATACTCTTCGAGGTGGAGACTGCGGGAGAAATCACGTCCGCCGCCCTCGCGCTTGATCTTTTCCACCCGGGAGGTGAACATGAAGAGGATCTGGCCGAAGGCGTGGCGATCAATTCCCGATTTAAGGACCAGAATATCGAGGCCGAGGACTTCGAGATGGCGGAAGACGACAAGATTGGAGAGCGACTGCAGGACATGTTCCGGGAGCAATTCACCGCAGAGCATGGGTTTTTTGTCCTGCTGGCTGATCACCAGATCGCCATAGTGGCGAAGGTAGAGCTTCAGCGACTTGTATCCGCGCTCTACCGCGTTGGTCACCTGGGGGGTCATGGCCGGGTAGAGACGAACCGTCACAACGGCGTTGTTGAACGCCTTGAGCGTCTCGAGCGCATCCCGCTGTCTGTCGGTTTCGTTCATGAATACAGTTCCTGAATCAAAAATGCGACGACTCTGCCATCCATGCCTCTTCACCCTGAAGAAGCGTCTCTTCTGCCGCCGCTCCCTCTCCGCAACAACCCGACCATTCCGCCACACCGCCTGGGCCGCCGTATCCAGGGAACATACCGGAATCACAGGGATCATCCAGGGAGCAGAGGAGCCGGCACGGCGAAAAGCATGGAAAGTGATTGAAGTAACACACACTTAATTCATTTGATTACACAGCAATGCCATGAAAGTCAAGCAATGCAAGCAGTTATTTTCGCAAGCTGCAAGGCCCGGGCAACAACGGCCTGACAATCAGATTATGCTACAGACTGGGCCCACCACCCCAAAATCGAGCAGAACCGACAGCACCTCGTGCAACGGCATGCCGACGATATTGGAATACGATCCCGACACCCGCTCCACCAGAAAGGCCCCTTTGCCCTGAATACCATAGGCGCCAGCCTTATCCAGGGGCTCGCCGGTCTCGGCATAGGCCCGGGCCACCTCCGGGCCGAAAGCCGCAAACCGGACTTCCGAAGCCACCGCCTGCAGCACCCGGGCATTTTCCCTTCCGCAGGTCACGCAGAAACCCGTCAGGACATGGTGCTCGCGGCCCGCAAGCGACAGCAGCATCGCCACCGCCTCTTCACTGTCCCTCGGCTTGCCCAGCAACCGGCCATCGATCACTACAACGGTATCGGCCGCCACCACCCAGCTCGCCGGGTGCAGGTTACGGACAGCGGCGGCCTTTTCCCCGGCGAGGCGGAGAACAACGGCTTCAGGATCCTCTCCTGCCATGGCCCGTTCGTCGATTTCAGCGACGCATACCGTGAACTCCAGTCCGAGATCGGTGAAATATGCCTGTCGCCTGGGCGAGGTCGAGGCCAGGACGAGGGGCTTGAGCGTTCTGAACATGGTACTTCCTCCCTGATGCAGAAATGCTCTGCCGCGACAATAAGACCCGGCGCCAGACGGCGCGTTGCCCGGGCAGGCGCCGGAATATGATATTCCCCTTCCCGGAGAATGCAAGGAGGAAAGCCTGCCGCCGTCCGACGCATCCCAGGCTTTTGCCTGCATGTGCGACACGAGTGTCTTTCGCGAGGCCGGCGGCCGTGTCTTCCAGCCATTCACAAGCGGCGGGGCAATTGCTATAGTAGCGGCATGAACCTGAATCTTCCACACTCACCGGCCACGCTGATCAGGGGGGCGCTGATCCTCCTCTGGCTGGTTCTCTTCGCCCTGCTTCTCAAGCGCGACTATTTCATCGAAACCATCGACATCGACGAGTCGGCCGCCATCGCCCGCGCACAGCGGGAGGAATACCAGGGGATCTATTTTCACGAGCGCAAGATCGGCCATGTCGCCAGCAGCTTCGAACCACTGGCCGACGGTCGCCTGAAACTGGAGCAGCGAGGCCGGATGATTCTCAACGTCGCCGGCGGCAGACATGCCATCGACCTCCACCTGACCGCCGTGATCACCGCCGACAGCCGGCTGCAGGACTTCAGTTTTTCCTTCCATTCCCCGTACTACCGGATGCAGGCCAAGGGCCGGGTCGACGGCAGCACCGTCCGCTACAGCCTTGACACCGCCAGCACGACAATCACCGACACGGTGCGGCTGCCGGCGCCTCCGCTGCTCTCCACCTCGCGCCGGGCCTACCTGCTGCGGCGGGGCATCCGGGAAGGCGAAAAAGTCCGCATCCCCTGGTTCGACCCGCTGTCGCTGGCCGGCAAGGAATCGATCATCGAATACCGCGGCCGTGACAAGGTGCTGATCCACGGGCGGGTCCAGAACCTCCACCTCTTCGTCGAGAACGTGGCCGGGGCGCGGGTCAGCTCCTGGCTCGACGATCAGGGCGACGTCCTCAAGGAGGAATCGCCGGCCGGCTTCGTCTTCCTGAAGGAAGCACAATTCAAGGCCCTCGCCGGCATCGAGGAAAGCCCGGAACTGCTGGCGGCGGTTGCGGCGAAAGTTTCCGGGACCATGCCCGCCCTCGAAGGTCTCAGGCAGATGCGCTACCGCCTGTCCTTCCCCGACGACGGCGGCTTCCGGCTCGACTCGGGCCGGCAGCGCTATACGGGCGGCATCCTCACCATCGACAGCCAGTCGCTGCCGTCACTGCAGGCCCCGCCAGGAGGGTGCCACGACGCCGATTCGGGCCTGGCCTCGACCCGGATGGTGCAGGCGGACGATCCGAAGATCGCCGCCAGGGCCGCTGAGATAACGGCCGGAATGACGTCCGGCATCGAAAAAATCCGGGCCATCGCGACCTGGGTTCACGACAACCTGGACAAACGGCCGGTGCTCGGCCTGCCCGACGCCCTGACGGTCCTCGACAGCCGCATGGGGGACTGCAACGAACACGCCGTCCTCTTCGCCGCCCTGGCCAGGGCCGCCGGCATCCCCTGCCGGATCGTCGCCGGGGTCAGCTACCTGAGGGAGGCCTTCTATTACCATGCCTGGAACGAGGTCTGCATCGACGGGCAGTGGCTTGCCGTCGACACCACCACCAACCAGCTGCCGGCGGACCTCGGCCACATCGCTTTTGTCGAGGGAGAATTCCGCGACCAGCTGCGGATCGGCGCCCTGCTCGGACAGCTGACCATCGAACCGCTGCCGCCTCAAACGGCCTCCCCCGGAACCGCGAAAGACAACCACCAGCAGAGGCAGCCATGACCAGCGTCCTCCAGATCGATCATCTCAGTAAGGGGTTCGGCGGCTTCACCGCCGTAAGCGACATCAGCCTGGCAGTGGCGGCCGGCGAGATCTTCGGCTTCCTCGGGCCCAACGGCGCCGGCAAGACCACCACCATCAAGATGCTGGCCGGTCTGCTGCTGCCGTCCTCCGGCTCCGTCACCATCTGCGGCCACGACCTCGGCCGTGAGCCGCTGGCCGCAAAACGCCTGACAGGCTACATCCCGGACCGCCCCTACCTCTACGAGAAACTCACCGGCGACGAGTACCTGCGCTTCATCGCCAGCCTCTCTCAGGGCGGCGACCCCGAACCGGTGGAGACAGCCGCCGGCCGCTACCTCGAACTGTTCGACCTGGGCGACTGGCGCCATCACCTGATCGAGGGCTATTCCCACGGCATGCGGCAGAAGCTGATCATGACCTCGATCTTCATGCTGGACCAGCCGCTGATCGTCGTCGACGAACCGATGGTCGGCCTCGACCCGAAAAGCGCCAGGATCGTCAAGGAACTGTTCAAGTCGCTGGCCGCCCGGGGCACGGCGATCTTCCTCTCCACCCACTCGATGGAGATCGCCGAGGAACTCTGCGACCGCATCGCCATCATCCAGCACGGCCGCATCACCACCGCCGGCAGCGTTGAAGAGCTGCGGGAGCGGGCGGCGTCGGGTCGGCAGAATCTCGAGGACATCTTCCTCGAACTGACCGGGGCCTATGAACTGCAGGGCATCATCGCCGCCCTGCGCCGTGATGCGGCGGGCAAGCCCGGCGAGGCCGATCGATGACGCCGCGACTCCTGCAGCCCTGGCTGCGCGGCAGCCGCCACCGGTTCTTCCCCGGCGGCAGGCCAGGACCCAAGGCCGCCGGCATCGCCCTGCTCGGTCTGGCCGTCTGCTGCGGCCTGCACCTGGTGACAATGCGGGTTCTGGGATATTTCCACGGCCAGAACGAACTCGGGGTCATACTCAGCCTGAAGATCTTCCAGATGGTGTGGATCACCCTGTTCGCGATGCTGATCTTCTCGGCGATGGTGACCTCGGTGAGTACCCTCTACCTTTCCAGCGACAACGAGATCATCCTCGCCGCGCCGGTGGACGAGGCGGAGGTCTACCTGATGCGCTACCTCACCACCAGCGTCGACACCTCGTGGATGGTGCTGGTCTTCTCGCTGCCGGTCTTCGCCGCCTATGCCAGGGTCTTCGACGCCGGCTGGCCGTTCTGGCCGCTGCTGCTGCTGGCGGTACCGGCCACCGCGGCCATTGCCAGCGCCACGGCGATGCTCGCCACGGTCATCCTGATCTATTTCTTCCCGGCCAGACGGACCAAGGACATCGTCCTCTATCTGTCGCTGTTGTTCGGCATCCTGCTCTACCTGATCTTCCGCCTGATGCGGCCGGAAGACCTGGTCGACCCCGAACGCTACGGCCAGTTCATCGAGTACTTCTCGGCGATCTCGACCCCGGTCGGGCCATGGCTGCCGGCCGGCTGGTCGTCGGGGCTGCTCAGCACCTACCTGCTCGACGGCCGCATCGACTGGCTGCTGGCCGGCCTGCTGCTGACGACTCCCTTCGTGCTGTTCTTCGCCGGCGAATGGGCGATGCGGCGGTGGTTCATCACCGGCTTCAGCCGCTCCCAGGAATCCTTCGGCGGCCACATCCGCTTCCGCCCGACACGGGGACTGCAAAACAGCTGGGCCTGGGTCTGGCGCAAGGAACTCAAGTACTTCCTGCGCGACACCAGCGAGTGGTCGCAGCTGTTCATGGTCGGGGCCCTGATTGTTGTTTACCTCTACAATTTCAAGGTCCTGCCCCTTGACCGCTCTCCCATCCCCACCGAATACCTGGCGCGGATGATCGCCTTTGCCAACGTCGCCCTGGTGGGTTTCATCGCCGCCTCGCTGGCGGCCCGCTTCGTCTACCCGTCGCTTTCCAGTGAACGCGGCGCCTTCTACCTGATCGGCAGCGCTCCGCTGACGCTTGGCCGCTTCCTGTTCTACAAGTACCTATTCTATCTGCTGCCGTTCACGCTGCTGACCGTGCTGCTGGTGGCGGTATCCAACCATCTGCTGCGCATCTCCGGGCCGAGTACGATGTCCACGCCGACGAACTTCTGGAAGG
>CAYYWK010000053.1:0-10017 GCA_964475345.1 uncultured Desulfobulbus sp. | reverse complement strand
GTCCAGGCTGTCAAAATCGGCTTCATCGTCGATGTCGTGGATGATCTCCAGGATAAGAGTCTTAATATCTTCGCGCGTCATGAGTTTCTCCAGAAAGTATCGAGTAATCGGCAGAATGTCTCTGCAGGTGCATTTTTCCTGTGGCCAAGATGGAAATTC
Source organism: uncultured Desulfobulbus sp. (assembly GCA_964475345.1). GTDB lineage: Bacteria > Desulfobacterota > Desulfobulbia > Desulfobulbales > Desulfocapsaceae > Desulfoprunum. The sequence goes on along the minus strand of CAYYWK010000053.1, from coordinate 9,858 downwards.
AACCGGCAAAACATTTTTCTATACCATACTGGGAAAGTCTTTTTTACCTTTTTTTGCCTGGTATGAACGCATTCTTCGCGTCAGTCTGTATATTTTTTAACAATGAGTGCGGAGTTGATGCCAACCATCCCGAAGGAATTGTTGAGAATCACCGAAACTGACCCGGCGTCGGCGGCGGTGTTGACGATCAGGTTGGGAAGGGCGCATTCCGGGTCGAGCCGCTCGACATTGATTGTCGGGTGGATCAGGTGGTCGTCGAAGGCGGGGAGATTGCCGGCGAGTTCAAGGACCCCGGCCGCGCCCATGGCGTGGCCGATGATGCTCTTGGTGTTGTTGACGTAGACCGACGGGGAATCGCCGAAGACCTCCCGGATGGCCTTGCACTCTTCGATGTCGCCCTGTTTGGTGCCGGTGGCATGGGTGTTGATCAGGTCGACATCCTCAGGTTGGAGCCCGGCGCGTCTGAGGGCGTTCCGCATGCATTCAGCCTGGCGTGGCCCATAGGGGAGGACAAAATCACGGGCGTCCGAGTTCATCGCATATCCGACAATTTCCCCGAGAATCCGGGCCTTCCTGGCGAGGGCCCGCTCAAGGGATTCGATGACGTAGAGGCAGGCCCCCTCCGAGATGACGATACCGTTACGATCGAGATCGAAGGGACGTGAGGCCTTTTCAGGATTCTCCGCCTCAGCGAGGGCGTTCTGGGCTTTGAAGCTGGCGAAGATGCCGAACGAGCCGACGGATTCCGAGATGCCGCCTGCCAGCGCCATCTCAACCTCGCCGAGCTGGATCATCTGGGCTGCCTGGATGAGCGCGGCATTCCCGGCGGCGCAGGCCGCACCAATCGAGTAGTGAGGCCCGGTAATGCCAAGGCTCATGGTGATCTCCCCGGCAGGATTGTTCAGCACCGTCCTGGGATTGTGGTGGTGGGTCCAGTACTTGGTGTCGTAGTTGTAGAGGCTGATGTTGTAGACCTCGTTTTCCGTTTCCACCGTGCCGTGCTCGGTCAGGCCAATATAGACGCCGACCCGGGCAGGATCGTAGAAGGAGATGTCAAGACCGGCGTCTATCAACGCCTCGTGGGCGCAGTAGACCCCGAGACAGCCGGCCCGGGTTCCGCGGTTGTTCTCCTTCTTTTTGCGGTGCCTGGTTTCAGGAAAGGTACAGATGCCGGCCGGGGCTTTGCCGAAATAGCGCAGGTCGATCTCCTGAATGCCGCTGATTCCCTTGAGCACGTTATCCCGGAAATCTTTCTTGTTGTCGGCGTTCGGGGCGGCAAGGCCGACACCGGTGATGACAATTCTGTGAGGATAGCTGGTATTCATTGCTGACTCGTTGATTCGATGGAAGCGTTTGCGTTGCACGCCGGGAGCACCAGGCAGTCCGGCCGGCGGTTTTTTCCGGTGACGGAGGGTGTCAGGTGCAGAAGGTGCGCTATCGAGAGTGTGAAGCTAGGTCATATCTGAAAAAAGTTCAAGAGGTTTGCTGCCCGGCCGTGAGGGAGCAGCTCTGTGAAAGCAGGCTCCCGTAAAGTTCTGCCCCTTCCGGCTTTGACGGAATGGCCTTCCGGCCTCTCGTGGGATGGAATTCAATAGGAATATTTCGTTTTCTTTCTTCCGGATATTTTTCCGGAGAGCAACCCAGCCAGAAACACCAGTGCCCCGGCGCCGAACCAGTACAATGTGGTGTTTTTAGAAAGTCGCTGGTTATCTGCGGTGAGGGTGGCGATACGCTCATCCTTGCCGGCGTTTTCCTTTTGCAGCTTCTCCTTTTCCTGGGCAAGGGCTTCGATATCTATGTGCCCGTCGCTGAGGCTCTCAAACTGGGCCCGCAGCTGCGCAATCTCTGCCTCGAGCTGCGTTCTTTTTTCGAGAAGTCCCTGGATTTCCGTGGTCAGCGTTGCGGAATCGGCAGGCGAGGGAGCTGTCTCCGGTTGTGCTGCCGCTTCCTGCAATTCGGTGATACGGTTCTGGGCAGATTGCAGTTCAAGCCGGAGGCGGTCGCGCTCTTTCTCGATTTCCGCAAGCTCCGGAGGGGTGATATCGCCCCGGGGGATCTGTTCCCGGGTTTGGGCCGCCGACAGTTCCTTGCGCAGCTCTTCGATGAGCAGGGTCTTCGGAACGGTGGTCGTCAGGTACTGTTTGGAGATCCAGCCCACCTTCTTCCCTTCAGTCTCGACCCTGGCGTGGGTGTCGTTTTCTTCGAGGACATTGACCGCCTCATTGGACCGCACCTTGGCGACGACGGTGTAGGGCTGCTCGATCCTGTCCTTGATGTTGATGACCAGCTGGTCTGTTATATAGCGAGTTTCAGCGCTCGCAGCAGCGACTGGCAGGAATGCCAGAAGAAGGGGCAGCAAAAAGGTGGCGGACCATAAGGCGATGATCTTCATTGAGCTTGGCTCCGATATCCGTATCCGGTCGAGTTTGTTTTGGAATATGTCTCTGCAGGCCAGTTGCCGGGCTGCAGACCAATCTAAACACCATGGATCAGTGATGTCAAATAAATAGCTCAGGGATAACAGGTAAAGATATGATATTCAACAAAATGCCAGGAAGCAGCGGATCGCCGCGCCGAAAGGTGTCCGGCGGAAAATGCCGAAGGACAGCCGTGAACCTGCTGTGTGGCCGAGCCTTGTCCCGGGGAGCGCCGGCAGGCCGTCTTCGGCATTCTCGGCCATTGAGATATCCTTCTACAATGATTAGAAAAGAAATTGTGTAATGCTATACGGGAAGGGTATAATGACCCTACTGTTTCGGTTATGGGAACAGCCTGTTGCAGGCGATCTCCTTTTCGGGGGATCGGAGAGTGTCGGGGGGATGCATGGAAATCGATCAGGAGAAGCAGAAGAAGGCCATCGAGGATGCCAGGAAAATCCTTGAAGAAGCAGAGAGGGCCCGTGAGGCGCAGAGGATCTCCAGGGGTGTCGCCGCGTTCGAGAACGGAAGTTTTGCCGTTCTCCAGAACAACGAGTTCGTCGCCAGTCTCGCCGAACACATCTCGTTCCTCTTGTCCCAGAAAAATAACCAGCAGACCGCGGCACTGTTGGCCAGGTTGAGCGAATGCAGTCAGAGCAGCGAGGCCGTGCTGCGGGAAAGGGCGGTTACCGTCACCTCGTTTCTCGTCGGACATCTGCTGGAAAAAGAGGACCTCGCTTCCTTCGGGGCCATCGCCCGGCTGCTCACCGGCTGGCTGCAGCACGAGTCGGCCTATATAACCGGTTTTGGCGTCATCTGCGGGCAGATCCAGCTGATGCTGCGGATGATGCTGACGAGAGGCCTGTACGCCGAGGCTGAAACGCTGCTTGAAGTCATTTACCAGATCCAGAGCGGTATCCTCGAAAAAGGCAACACCATCCGCGGGATGCTCTCGAAAGTTCAGGAAAATGTCGCCTCGAAGGAAATCCTCGAGACGCTGGTTCGCACATATCTCGTCGATGCCGAAACCAGGAAGACCTGCGTTGACCATCTGCTTGTCTACCTGGGGCGCCGCGCCGTCATCTTTCTCCTCAACAAGCTGATGCACTGCGACAACCGCAATGACCGGTTCCTGATCATGCGGCTGATCTCCTCAGCCGGCAACGGTACCATCCCGGTGCTGGTGGAATGTCTCCGTAAGAATCCGCCCTGGTTTGTGGTCCGCAACGTCATCTGCATCATCACGGAAATCGGTGATCCCTCGCTTTTCTCGATAGTCCAGCCATATCTGAAACACCGGGACATCCGCGTCCAGCAGGAGGTTGTCGGCTGCATCCTCCGACTTGACGGCAGCCAGTTGAAGGCGCGCCTTCTTGAAGCGCTGCCGGCAGTCGACGATGAACTGAAAAGTCCGCTGATCGTCCATCTGGCGAAAATCGGTGGGGAAGGGGTTGCAGAGGCGTTCGTTGCCCTGCTGATGCAGCACGGGCAGTTCAGCGCACGGGCGAAAGAGGATCTTTTGGCCAGGCTGCTTCTCGCCCTGCGCAATTTTCACGGCAAGGACACCCTCGCCGCGATCAGGAAATACCTCGAAGCACCGATGAACGAACCATTTGCGGCGAGAATACGCATGCTTGCCGAGGAGTCGCTGCGGATTCTCGGGCCGAAACTGCGCCATGAACGCCAGAAGGCAGCCTCAACCCACGACAACCTGAGCTTTGACGACGATCCGCGGGAAATGGCGAAATCCGCCTCGATCATCCGTTCCTTTGAGGAGGAGATTTCGGTGATGATCAAAAATGGCGCTCTTGACCAGGCCTGCCAGAAGATCTTCAGCCGTTGTGTCAATGCCGCCCGCGACAAGGATTTCATGACCGCCGAGATGCTCCGCGATCGGCTGCTGGAAATCAACCCGATGGCCTTGGCCGAGGTGATCAGGGCCGGCGAGATCATCGAGGAGGAAAAGAGTTCCACGATAACCGGCAGCCACCTCAAGATCTGGGCGGATCTCTACGAGCGGATGAACACCGAGGACTTCAATGCGCTGTACTATGTGATGCGGCCTGAGAAATATCGTGCCGGCGAGGTTATCGTCGCAAGCGGCGAAACCGATCCCACCCTGTATTTTCTCAATGCGGGGAATATCAGTCTCTTCAGCAGAAACGGCGGTGAGGAGATCTTTCTGAAACGGATGCAGCCAGGCGATGTTCTCGGAGTCGATCAGTTTTTTTCGGTGTCCGTGTGGACAATAACCCTGAAGGCCCATACCGATGTCCAGGTCCATGTCCTCGAGCGCCAGGCTCTGGCAGGGCTGCAGCAGGCCCATCCCCGCACCGAGTCGCTGCTGCTGGATTTCTGCCGGCGTTTCGACATTGTCCCCGACCTGGTCAGGATGGCTGGCAGCGACAGGCGCGAGGATCCCCGATACCCGGTTTCAATGGTCATCACCAGTACCTTGCTTGACCAATACGGACATGCCGGGAAGAGGACCTTCAAGGGCGAAATGATCGACATTTCACGGGGGGGGCTCGGTTTTTCGATCAAAATCGCCACCCGGGAAAACGCCAGGCTTCTGCTGGGGAGACAGATTGTGGCGGAGTTGGGCGAAGTTGGAGGGAGGATGCTGAAATGCGCCGGGCTGATTGTCGGGGTAAAGTACCGCCAGGATGCGGAACAGGATTTTTCCATTCATGTCAAGCTGTTCAGGAAAATCGAGCAGGCGGTGGTGAGCGATGTGATCGGTCGCTTCAGGCCCAGGGGCGCAACCGGACACTCATGACGGCAAATGCTGGAAGCACAGCTGTGGCAGCTGGCAGGCTGCAGATCGTTCCTCCCCTCGCCCTGGCGCCGATGGTCGGATTGTCGCACTCCGCTTTGCGCACGCTGGTCGTCGAGGAGGGCGGGGTCGGGCTGCTCTATACCGAAATGCTGGCAGCCCGCAAACTGCCTGAGGAAAGCGTACGCACATCCCCTTTTCTGATCCGCGGGGAAGGTGAGAGGCCGCTTTTCTACCAGCTGTTCCTGACAGAGGAGTCTTCCATCGCTCCGGCGGTGGCGCGGCTCCATGAACTGGACGCCCAGGGTGTCGATCTCAATCTCGGTTGTCCGGCGCCCCAGTTGCGAAGGCATGGCGCCGGAGTTTTCCTTACCGGAGAGCCCGAGCGGGTGAGGCAACTGGTGAGGACCCTTCGGGCAGCCACCAGTCTGCCGGTGAGCGCGAAAATACGACTCGGCCGAGAGCTTGACGAAGAACGATTGCTGGCCTTCTGCCGGATGCTTGCCGACGAGGGGGTCGATCTGCTGGCCGTCCATGGCCGCCTTGACGGGGAGAAATTCTGCCGTCGGCCGCGCTGGGACTGGATCGGCAGGGTGAAGGGTGCTGTCCGGATACCGGTGCTGGCCAACGGCGGAATTTTCTCGGTGGCCGATGCCCGTGAATGCCTTGAGCAATCCGGGGCCGACGGTCTGATGCTCGGGCGCGGAGCAGCCTGTCGCCCCTGGCTGTTCGCCGATATAGCGAGGGAGGTCTTCCACGTTCAGGCTGAAGGCACCGGCCGAGACAAGATTGAGGTCTACCGACGATTCGCCGAACTGCTCGAGCTCAGGTTCCCCGAGGAACGCAGGCTGGGGCGGCTGAAGCAGTTTACCCATTATTATGCCCTGAATTTCCAATTCGGCCACCTGCTGGCGACAGCGGTGCAGAAGTGCGAGACACTTGCGGCGGCCCGGCGGGATGCCGAAAGATTCTTTCTCTCTCTGCGGGAAGACGAAATAACAACTGGAGGTACGGCATGTTTGAGCTGATCAAGAAGGCACTTTTCACCGGAATAGGCATGGCGGCGATGACCAAGGAAAAGGTCGAGGAACTGGCCGGCGAATTCATCAAGAGAGGAGACCTCTCGGAACAGGAGGGGCGAAAGCTGGTTGATGAAATGCTGAAAAAGTCGGAAGAGTCCCAGGCCGAGCTGAAAAAGCAGCTGGATGACCTGATTCGCTCGACGCTGGAGAAAATGGATCTCGCCCGCAAAGCGCAGGTCGACGAGCTGCGCGAGGAAATCCGTCAGTTGCGCGGGATGGTCGAGAAAATGCAGTCCGGCGAGCTGGAAGATCAGGGTTGACGTTTCAGTCTGGCGCTGATTTTTTTCAGCAGTTCGTTGAGTTCCGGCATGCCAAGCCGGGACAGGATGAAGGTGTAGAGCAGTCCTCCGGATCCTATCAGGGCGAAGGTGGCAATCACCTGCTGGGCTGTGCTGCCGTTTAGCCATGGGGTGAGCGGCGGAGCGGCGAGGAAGAGCCAGAGGGCCATCAGCAAGGAGGCTGCGAGGATTTTTGCCAGCCCCTGAAGCAGGTACCCGAGATTGAAGCCATCCATTTTCCTGTACAGGACCAGTGACAGGAACAGGAAGTTGATCAGCATCGTGCAGGAAGTCGAGAAGGCTATCGACAGGTGCTGAAAACGGTCGATGGTCAGGCTGATGATGGCGATGTTGCACAGTATTGCCAGGAAACTGGCGATAACCGGATATCTGGTCCTGTTGATGGCGTAGAAGGCCGGCACCAGCACCTTGTTCGCGGAATAGGCAAACAGACCGATGGCATAGAGGGAAAGGGTCTGGGCGGTGGCGACGGTATCGGCCGGGGTGAAGGCTCCATGTTCGAAAATCAGGCGGATGATCGGCTCACTCAGCAGGATCAGGCCGGCAGTTGCCGGCAAGGTCAGGCAGAAGACCATATTCAGCGATGAGGACAGCGTCTCCCGCATCGCCGCGATATCCTTGCCGGCGGCATGACGGGCGAGAACCGGCATCATCGCGATCGACAAGGCGACCCCGAACAAACCGATCGGCAGCTGTACCAGCCTGAAGGCGTAGTTGAGCCAGGATACCGAGCCCTCGGCGCATGATGAGGCGAAATTGGTGTTGATGAAAATGTTGATCTGGGTCGCCGACAAGCCGATGGTGGCCGGCGCCATCAGCAGCAGAATGCGGATGAGGCCGGGGTCGTTGATCTTGAGCCGCGGCCTGAAACGAAAGCCGGTAGACTTCAGCGCCGGCAGCTGCACGGCCAGCTGCATGAAGCCGCCGATCAGGGTGCCGAAGGCCATGCCGACGATCGCCGGTTGCTGAAAATGCGGCATCAGCCAGGCCAGCCCCACACCGCCGACGATCGAGCCGAGGTTGAAAAAGCTCGAGGCCATTGCCGGCACGAAGAATTTCCCCTCCGTGTTGAGCATCCCCATCACCACTGCCGCAAGTGAAATGCATACCAGAAAGGGCAGCATGATCCTGGTCATCAGCGCTGTCAGCTCGGTTTTTCCGGCGACCAGGCTGAAGTCTGGGGCGAGCAGTGAAACGATCGGTTCGGCCATGAAGATGCCCGCAAGCGAGATCAGGCTGAGGGCTATGGCGAAAAAAGTCAGTGTGTTCGAGGCCAAAAGCCAGGTCTGCTGCTTGCCTTTGTTGGAGTTATAGTCGGCGAAAACCGTGACGAAGGCAGCTGACAGAGCGCCCTCGCCGAAGAGATCGCGCAGCAGGTTGGGAATGCGGAAGGCGACCACGAAGGCGTCGTAGGCAAGACCGGCGCCGAACATGCCGGCGAAGATCTGTTCCCGTACCAGGCCGAGGACTCGGCTGCAGAGAACGGCCCCCCCGACTGTCGCTGCGGAACGGGCTATTCCCTGACTGTTTGTTTGCGCGTTTTTCAAAGGACCTGCAGGCAAAGGGGGTGAAAATGGAAAAAATGCTCAGCAAGAATACCTGTTCCAAGGCAATTTTTCCAGTAATTCATCGCAATTCAGGCAATCCGCTGGTCCATTGCCGGGGAATCCCCTGTCGAACACCGGCGCATGTCGTTCATCCTTGACTTTGTCTTTTGCAATTGAATATATCTGATGTGTTTCGTTTTCATTAGGGGCATCCTTTATATTGTGTATCAGCTGATATGGTGAGGGTATTGAATAACCGTCGTTTTTGAGGAGACACACATGCAGGAAACAAATCTGGTCAGGAATATCGCTCTTGTTGGACATGGAAACTGTGGGAAAACCTCGGTTGCCGAGGCCATGCTGTACACCGCCGGCAAGATCAACCGCCTTGGCAAGGTCGACGATGGCAACTCGGCCATGGATTACGATGACGAGGAAGTCAGCCGCAAGATTTCCATCAATTCCTCCTTCCATACCTATTCCTGGAAAAAGCATGATGTCTTCCTGATCGACACCCCCGGCGATGACAACTTTCTCAACGAGACCCTCTTCGCCACCCATGTCTGCGACGCCGCCGTCTTCGTGACCGATGCCCTTCTCGGCGTCAAGGGCCAGACGATCAAGTTCGCCAGCATGGTGGCGGAGAGAAACCTGCCGAGCATGATCGTCATCAACAAGATGGATCGCGAGCGCGCCGATTTCGCCAGGACCCTCAGAGAAATAAAGGATGCCTTGCCCATCAAACCGGTTGTCCTGCAGCTGCCCATCGGCGCCGAAAACGATTTCCGGGGGATTGTCGATATCGTCTCCGGGAAGGCTTACCTCTTCGATGAGGGAGGCAAAGGAACCCTCAAGGAGGCCGCGGTGCCGGACGACCTCGCCGCCGAAGTGGAGTCGTACAGGGAGAGCCTGATGGAAAACGTCGCGGAGACTGATGACGACCTGATCGAGAAATTTCTCGAGGAAGGCGAGCTCTCCGACGAGGAAATCCTCAAGGGGCTGCATGTCGGCGTCGCCAAGGCGCTGATCACCCCGGTCTGCGTCTGTTCGGCCCTGCTCAACAAGGGCACCGCCGCTCTCCTTGACTGCATCAACATGTACCTGCCGTCGCCGGTGGACGGGCCGGTGCGGGTCGGCACGGTGCCAGGGTCAGGGGAGGCGACAGAGAGAAAACCGCTGCCGGAAGAGCCGTTTTCGGCACTGGTGTTCAAGACCATGGCCGACCCCTATGCGGGGAGGTTGACGATATTCAGGGTATGGTCGGGAGTTCTCAAGGGCGACAGTTTCTTCAACGCCACCAAGAATACGGCGGAGCGTTTCGGGCAGCTCTATGTGCTGGAAGGCAAGGAACAGAAACCTGTGGATGCAGCTGGTCCGGGCATGATCGTCGCCGTGGCAAAGCTCAAGGAGACGACCACCGGCGACACCCTCTGCGCGGCAAACGCGCCGATCGTCTATCAGGCGCCGGAGGCGCTGCAGCCGGTTATCTCCTTTGCGGTGAGCGCAAAAAAAGGCGACGAGGAAAAACTGTTCTCCACCATCACCAAGATGCTCGACGAGGACCTCACCCTGCGGCTGATCCGCGAGCCGCAGACCAAGCAGGTCCTGATTTCCGGCATGGGCAAGGTCCATCTCGAGGTGGTCGGTTCGCGGATCAAGAAGAAATTCGGCGTCGAGATGGAACTCGCCCTGCCCAAGATCCCGTACATGGAGACTATCCGTGGATCGGCCAGGGTT
>CAYYWK010000052.1:0-10034 GCA_964475345.1 uncultured Desulfobulbus sp. | reverse complement strand
TATCCGCCGTCAGCCTGCTGCTGTCACTCGCCATCGGCCTCGTCACGGCGATCCTCAGGCTCTCGGACTCACCGCTGGCCGCCCTGCTGGCCAGGTTCTACGTCGAAGTGGTCAGGAATACGCCGCTATTGATCCAGATCTTCTTCATCTACTTCGTCCTCGGCCCGCTGCTCGGCCTGGAGCGGATGCCAGCGGCAATTCTCTCCCTTTCCCTCTTCGAGGGCGCCTACATCGCCGAGATCCTCCGCTCCGGCATCCTGTCGGTACCGCGCCAGCAGGTCGAAGCCAGCTACAGTCTCGGCCTGAGCAGCTATGCCACCTACCGCAAGGTCATCCTGCCCCAGGCGGTTCGCATTGCCCTGCCGCCGCTGGCCAGCCAGACCATCTCGCTGGTAAAGGATTCGGCCCTGGTCAGCACCATCGCCATCTACGATTTGACCATGCAAGCCCAGGCAATCATCGCCGAGACCTTTCTGACCTTCGAGACCTGGGTGACGGTTGCCGTTCTCTACCTGATGCTTACCATATTCCTGTCATGCCTGGGGCAGCTCCTCGAAAACCGGCTGAAGCTGCCATAACGGCTTGTCCATTGCCCCGCTTCCCTTAACCATACTGGAGAAACTCATGAAGCACCTACTGACCCTGACCATGGCCCTGCTGCTGACCTGCCTGGCCGCCGGCCCGGCATCCGCCGCCTCGACCCGTCAGCAGCTGACCGCTGAAAGCACCATCGAGCGGGTGATGAAGAACGGCGTGCTGCGCGTCGGCATGGACATCTTCCAGCCCTGGGCGATGAAGGACAAAAACGGCGAGCTGATCGGCTTCGAGATCGACGTGGCCTCGCGGCTGGCCAAGGATCTCGGCGTCAAGGTCGAATTCGTCCCCACCGCCTGGTCGGGTATCATCCCGGCCCTTCTGACCGGCAAGTTCGACGTTATCATCGGCGGGATGGGCATCACTGCCGAACGCTCGCTGAAGGTCAACTTCACCATTCCCTACGACTACTCCGGAATGTCGATTGTCGCCCACAGGCAGCTGGCGGCAGGCTTCAGCAAGCTCGAGGACTTCAACAAGGCGGAGGTGCAGATCGCGGTCAAACTGGGAACCACCGCCGCCGCCGCCGCCAAGAAGCACCTGCCGCAGGCCACCCTGCGGATGTTCGACAACGAGACCCAGCTTTACCAGGAACTGCGCAACGGACGGGTCCACGCGGTGGTTGAGAACTCCCCGCGCCCCGCCTTTGAGGCTGCCGACTACAAGGACACGCTGTTCCTGCCGTTTACAGACACCTTCACCAAGGAACCGATCGCCTTCGCACTGCCGAAGGGCGATCCCGACACGCTGGCCTGCTTCAACAGCTGGATAACCCTGGTGCAGCTCGAGGGTTGGCTTCAGGAGAGGCATGACTACTGGTTCGGCACCAAGAACTGGGCCGACCGGATTCAGTAGACCGGGCCTGCCTTCACGACCATGGAGGGTGGCGGTCTGACCGTCCCCCTCCGTCCATCCCCGTCCCTGTCTGGTCTATGCTCAAACCCCGCAGAAAACTCAGCCGTCTCGACTGGCTCATCTTCATCTGCCTGCTGGCTGGCGCCTCCCTTGTCATCCACCGGATGTTCTTCGACCTGAACTACCGCTGGAACTGGGGGATCATCCCGACCTACCTGCTGCGCTACGACGAGGAGCAGCAGAGATGGCTGGCCAACGCCCTGCTTGAGGGCTTCTTCACCACCATCAGGCTGAGTCTCTGGGGAATGCTGCTGGCCCTGCTGCTGGGTATCCTCATCGGAATGATGCGAGTCGCCCCGCGCCTCGCCCCGCGGGCGATCAGCCGCATCTATGTCGAATTTATCCGAAATACCCCGGCCCTGGTGCTGGTCTTTCTGTTCTATTATTTCGTCAACGACCGTATTCTCTCCCACTTCGCGGTGGAACAGCTGCTGCGCGAGAGTCCCCCGCTGATGCGAAGTCTGGCGGCGCTGGCCTGCGGCGATCCCAGCCTGATCTCTCCTTTCATCTCCGGGGCGATGACCATCGGCATGTTCCAGGCCGCCTACATCGGCGAGATCGTCCGGGCCGGCATCCAATCGATCCCCTCGGGACAGTGGGAGGCTTCACGCTCCCTCGGCCTGTCCACGTTCCTGGTGATGCGCCTGGTGATCCTGCCCCAGGCAATCCGGACCATGTTGCCGCCGCTGGCCGGCGAGTTCATCAACACCATCAAGTACTCCTCCATCGTCTCGATCATCTCGATCCAGGAGTTGACCTTCCAGGGCCTGCAGGTCATGGCTTCCACCCAGGCGACAATCGAAATCTGGATAACCGTCACCGTCATGTACCTGGCTCTCTGCCTGGGCCTGTCAACCGTCGTCCACCGCCTCGAGGCAAGGCTCGGCAGGCACCGCCACTGATCATATTCACCGGACTGCCCACCTCGACCAGACCATGAACTCCACCCCAGGAACCACGATGCCAGCAACCGTCTCCCCTTTCGCCATCGCCAACGTCAGGCTGTTCATCCTGTTCCGGATCCTTTTCAATTCCCGCTTCTACTACCCGGTCTTCACCATCCTCTTCCTCGACTATGGCCTGACCATCGAGCAGTTCTCGCTGCTGAACACCGTCTGGGCAATGACCATCGTGCTGGCCGAAGTGCCATCCGGGGCCCTTGCCGACATCATCGGCCGCCGCCGGCTGATCGTCACCACCTCCTTCCTGATGGTCGCAGAAATGGCGCTGATCTGCTTCGTCCCCTTGGGCAACGGCACCCTGATCTTCACCGTCTTCCTGGCCAACCGGATTCTCAGCGGCCTGGCCGAGGCGATGGCCTCCGGCGCCGACGAGGCCATCGCCTACGATTCGCTGGCGGCCGAAGGCAACGCCCAGGACTGGCCAAGGGTCCTCAGCGTGCAGATGCGGCTGCGCTCGGTGGCGGCGGTGGTTTCGATGGCGATCGGGGCGCTGATCTACGACCCGGACGTCGTCAATCGCCTGCTTTCGCTTGCCGGCACCGGCATCGTCGTCGACCAGCAGTCCACCATGCGCCTGCCGATCTTCCTGACCCTGCTGCTGGCCATCGGCTCCTGCATCGTCTCGCTGAGGATGCGTGAGGCAACGGACAGTACGACGTCCATCACCCGGCCGGCAGACCTGTTCCGGACCATCAACGAGACCGGCAGACTGACGCTCGCCGCCGGCCGGTGGATCATGCGCACCCCTTTCGCCTTGGCCGTAATCCTCTTCGGCATGGCCTACGACCACATCCTGCGACTGGTGATCACCCTGACCAGCCAGTATTTTCGCTTGATCGACCTCCCCGAGGCGGTTTTCGGGCTGATCTGGGGCGCCATGTCGCTGATCGGCGTCGTCTCGCCGAAGGTCGCGGAGATGATGGTCGAACGTTTCTCCCCGGCCGCCAACATCCTCTGGCTGGCCGCCTTGACCATGCTGGCGCTGATCTTCACCGCCGCCTTCCTGCCATATTTCGGCGTGCTGTCCATCGGCCTGATCTTCTTCGTGATGATGCTGGTGTCCTTTTTCAGCAGCCATTACCTGAACCGGATCACCGTTTCCCAGCAGCGCGCCACCGTCCTCAGTTTCAAGGGCATGGCCTTCAACCTCGCCTATGGCCTGATCGGTGTCCTCTTTGCCATGCTGGTCAGGGAACTGCGGCCGGGTGACGGCGCCTCTGCCGGCGGGGCGGACATCGCCTTCGTCGGGGCCATCGGCTGGCTGCCGTGGTACACCCTGGCTGTCCTGGCCCTGATCGCCATCCCCTGCGGTCTGCGTCTGAAGAACTCGCTGGAGATATTCACCAGGGGGTGATCGCGCTTGTTCCAGCACAGCACGCCCGCAGATTTTCGGCCACTCGACGCAAGCATTTGCACTTTGGAGGCGGATCGCAGTATAGTTGCAGTCGGACGGTTTTCAGGAATTTCTGCCGATCGGCCGGCGCCTGCCGGGAGGAATTCTCAGACAATTCAGACCCAGGAGGAAACGGCCGCGATGCTGAAACGATTCTCGATATCCCTTGAGGAAAACCTGCTCGAGATCTTTGACAAACATATCAAATCCCGGAGCTATACCAACCGCTCCGAGGCCATCCGCGACCTGATCCGCAAGGCCTTCGTCAAGAAGGAATGGCAGGCCGACAAGGAAGTCATGGGCGTCATCAGCCTGGTCTACGACCATCACCAGCACAAGCTGCAGGACAAGGTGACCGAAGTCCAGCACGGCTACCACCACCACATCGTCTCCACCACCCATGTCCACATGGACCATGACAACTGCCTGGAAGTCATCATCATCCGCGGCAAGGCCAAAGAGATTCAGGAACTCTCCGACAAGCTGGTTGCCCTGCGCGGCGTCCGCGACGGCCACCTGGCGATGAGCAGCACCGGCAAGTTCCTGCACTGAGGAATACCGGATCAGGCAGCCTGGCCATTGCCGATGGCGCCCGCAGCGACTTCCGCTGGCCGGTCCGGCAGCAGTCGCTCCGCCATCAAGGCCTATTACCCTTGACGCAAACGATATCCCTACCTGCGGGCTGCCAAATTGGGTATAGTGCCCGCAGGCAGCCTGCACTGCCCGGACACTCCAGGCGCGAATGAGTGAAACGCCGTTGGCCGACGGCCCACAATGGGACACCGATGGAAGGACCTATGGAGAAGGACCGCAAATTTTCGGCGTTTGACCAGCTGGACTACAGAATATGCCAGCTCCTGCGGGAGGACGCCCGCATATCGGCTGCGGAAGTTGCACGACGTCTCGACGAAAAACCGCGCACCGTCCGACACCGCATCGAACGCCTGATCGCCCTCGGCGGCGGCCGCGCCTTCTGGGTCTTCGAACCGAAAACCTTCGGTTACGTGATTTCGGTGGACATATTCCTCGAAATAGCCGTCGACCAGGCGGACGCCATCTACCAGCAGATCCTGGGCTACCCCTACATCAGCTACTTTGCCTACGGCCATGGCCGGGAAAGCGTCTCCATCGAGGGGCTGTTCAAAACCCCGGCGGAAATGGACGAGTTCATCCACGTCACCCTGCCCGCCATCCCGGGCGTCAAGGTCAAGAGCCACGCCCTGGTGCCGAAGGTCATCCGCAATCTCTACGAGTGGGAGCCGGAACCGGACGATTTCTGAAGAGTCAGGCGGCCGGCCGACAGCCGCCTGACACGCAAGGGCATTTCAATCGCGGATGGAAAGCCTGAGGATCTCGGCGTAGGAATCCACCCGGCGATCCCGGTGGAACTGCAGGATGTCCCGGGCCTTCTTGATCTCGTCGAGATCGAGTTCGGCGAGGATCACTTCGTCGTTTTCCCGTGACCCCTCGACCATGACATTGCCCCAGGGGTCGCTGACGAAGCTGCGGCCGTAGAAGGTCATGAAACCGCTGCCGTCGGCGGCATCCTCCCGTCCCACGCGGTTGACCGCACAGACGTAGAGATTGTTGTGAATGCCATGGGCCTTCACCCCGTCGACCCAGGTCTGGGAGGTGTCGAGATCCGGATTGTCGGGCTCCGAACCGATCGCCGAAGGATAGAAAATGAAATCCGCGCCCTTCAGGGCGAGGATCCTCGAGGCCTCCGGGAACCATTCATCCCAGCAGATCAGCACCCCGAAGGTGCCGTAGCGGGAACGGAAAACCAGGTACGGTGAATCGCCGGGAGTGAAGTAGTACTTCTCGATATACTGCGGCCCTTCCGGAATATGGTGCTTCCGGTAATTGCCGAGACAGCTGCCGTCGGCGTCGAAGACCGCGGCGCTGTTGAAGTAGACGCCGTCCATTGCGTATTCGTAATAGCAGCTGACGATCACCACCCCCAGTTCCGCGGCCACTGCCGCCATGCGTCGGTTGGTCGGACCGTCGAAGGGTTCCGCCCAGTCGTACTTGGCGACATCGATTATCTGCGGAAAATACTGGCCGCCGAACAGCTCCTGGGTGCAGATCACCTGCGCCCCCTTTGCCGCCGCCTCGCGGACCAGGCGCTCCGCCCTGGCAAAATTCTCCTGCCGATCCAGGCCGCAGCAATGCTGGGTCATGCCGATACTCACCTTGCCCTTGTTCATCATCCACCTCCCTCTGTTCAGGAAACACAACCGAAGACGAGAAATAACGCCATCGCTGCGGCAAAGGGCAGCATGATCATCGGCAGCGATGTCCTGGCGTAGTCAAAATTCTTGATCTGCGACGAAGCGCAGCACAGCGTCACCGCATCGCCGTAGAAACAGGAATGGCTGCCCAGGGCAGCGGCCGAGATGATGGCCCCGGACACCAGGTACGGGCTGACCGACATGGACTGGGCGAGCGGGATGATGATCGGGAAGGCGATGGCCGCCACCCCCCAGAAACTGCCGGTGGCAAAGGCCAGGAAACCTATGATCAGGAATGTGGCGGCCGGCAGCAGGGCCCCGCTCAGCACAGGTTGCACCGTCTCGATGACATAGGGGGTCAGGCCGAGGCCCTCATTGGCCTTCTGCAGGAAGAATGCGGCGATGATGATCCACAGCACCGGCAGCATATCCTTGAAACCGCTCATGATATGGTCGAAAAACTCGTTCATCTTCATCAGCCGTTGCGGGAAATACAGCACCGCGCAGGCGACGATGGCCAGCAGGACCCCCTGCAGCATATCCTTGGTGACCACCGTCACCACTGCCAGGATCAACATCGGCAGAAGAAAATTGATGACCCGCGGGGTTCCGGTGAAGGATGTTTCCATTTCCAGGAATTCGGCCTTCTGCTCCCTGGTGCTGTCGGGGAAGACCTCGCCGGTCTGCTCCGCCCGGAGCAATGCCTTCTTCATCGGTCCGAATACCGGAAGCAGCCGGAATATAACAAACGGGACAACCAGTACGGCTGCCCAGCCATAGAAGATGTAGGGAATCGTCTTGATGAACGCGGCGGTGCCCGCGCCGGCCGCCCCCACCCCGCTCGCCTCCAGCTGGCCGGCCATGAAGGCGCTCCAGGTGGAGAAGGGGATGAGCACGCAGACTGCGGCGCCGGTGGAGTTGATGATGAAGGCCAGCAGCTCCCGCGGGACCTTGTGACTGTCGGTGACGTTGCGCATCGCCGACCCCACCGCCAGCGCGTTGAGGTAATCGTCGACAAAAATGACGATTCCCAGCAGCCAGGTGGTGAGCAGGGAGCTGCTCCGCGAACGCGTGAGGTTCTTGACGGCGCCGGCGAAGCCATAAGCACCTCCCGACTTTTCCAGCAGAACGATCAGGCTGCCGAAGAGCCCGCAGACCAGAATGATCCACACCGTCACCTGGTCCTTCATGACCGCGTAGACCGCATCGAGCCAGGCGGGAAAGAAGCCGCCGCCCTTGAGCAGGATGAAGCCGGCCAGCGAGCCGAAGAGCAGCGGTTCGAAGGTCCGTTTGGTGACCACCGCGAGCACCACCACGCTGATCACCGGAATAAGGCTGATAACCCCCTGATGCGTCAATTCTTCCATAGGCTACCTCTCAGTTGTATCTTGGCCATATCGGCTATCGTTATGAATATAAATTCATCACGATAGCACTTTTAGTTACTTCATATTGCCGTATCGGCAATTATTGCTTCCATTAACTCCCCCCGCTGACCGGATGTCAACGAAAAAAATCAGCCCGCCTGCTTTTCCCCCAACCACGCCCGACGACACCGCTTAAAGCATTGCGATACGCAGAGCCGGGTAGCGCGAAGTCACCGGCCGATCGAGTTGATACGGAAGTCCGGCCGACGGGCCACGGCCAGAATCCAACCGCTCCAGCTATTGCCAGACGGCTTGAAAAGTCCATCCCGTAATCGAGGTACTGCTCCCTCGCCGACAACCTCGCCAAGTTGGAGTACGCGATCCTGAGCGGTGCCGGCCTGGTCCTGACGGAGGCGTGGAATGTCTCCAGGATCATCGGGGACAGAACGATGTCCCGACCTCCGCCGACGGCACGCTCATCGCGATGTCCCCGCCAAGCAGCGCCAGCATGGAACGGCGGATCAACCCGTTGCCGACCTTCCCCCTGCCGTGGCTCCGGCAAAACGATCCTAGTGGTGACGACATCGCCACCCAGCGACAGATCGCCTCCAGCATCCTCGAAAATTCGCTTATCTGGCGGATCACGTGCCCAGCGGCGAGGAGGCGGTCGAGTTCATCCACAGCCGGTAGGTCGACCTGCTGTTTCCCAGTATAATCATGAACCTCGGCAGCAGCGGCCGGGAAACCTGCCAGCGAATCTTTCGCATCCACCAGGGCAGAAGACCCTTTTCAGTCAGCGGTTATGCCAAGGCAGAAGACGGGAGGAAGGCCTGCTGGCGGGGGCCGGTACCCTGTAGAGGAAACCGCTGCTGATCAACGATCTGGCAGTCGCCATCCATCCGCCGGTCTGCGGCGGCGAGGTTTCAGCGGATAACCAGCAGGAGCGCGCAGAAGGCTGCGGTCAAAGTCAGGGCCGTCCAGTCCCGGACGGTCGTCCGCCACGGCTGGCCGGCGGTGCGCAGGTTCCCGTAGCAACGGGCTTCCATGGCAAGGGCCAGCCGGTCGGCAGTGACGAACGTCCGGCGCATGAGAGGCATGCAGAGGAAGGTGAGGCGGCGCAGCGGGTTGCGGCGGTTGTCGATCGCCCGGGCGCGCAGGGCCTCGCCCTGTTCGGTGGCCTGGGCGAGGATGACGGGGATGAAGCGGACCAGCAGCCCGATCATCGTCGCCGCCTGCCTTTGCGGGACCAGAGGAAGCGGCCGCAGATACCACTCGACGGCCGTGCGGAGCTGCGAAGGCCGGGTGGTGCCGGTGAGCAGCAGGCCGAGGATCGTGACGAACAACAGCCGGCCGGCGAGGATAAGTCCTTCATCTGCCCCCTGTCGGCTCAGCGGCAGCGCGGCCATGCCGAACAGCGGCTCCCCCGGCGCTGTCAGCGCCCGCACCAGGACAATGGCGGCAAGGAGGAGGAGGTACCACCCGAGACCGGCGAACCACCCTCTCACCGGCAGGCGGGCACGATGCAACAGCAGCATGGCGACGGGCAGGGCCAGAACCAGCCCCGTGCCGCCGGTTCGCAGGCTGGTCAGGCTGCAGGCCACCAGCACCGCCAGCTTGACCCTGGCATCCAGGTCGTGCAGCAGGGTCGCGGCGTGGTGGTAACCGAACGCTACAGCCACGATTCCACGGTGCCGCCAAGCCTGGCTGCAGCCGGCATCCGAACGCCGAACCTTTCGACGCCCTGGACCACCTCCCCCGGGTCACCGTCGGCGACGATCCGCCCCCCCGCCATGACGACCAGCCGCTGGGCGTGGGCCAGCACCTTCTCCAGGTCGTGAACGCAGACGATGACGGTGACGCCGTCGGCATGCAGGGCAACAATCCGTCCCAGAACCTGGCGAACGCCCTGGTAGTCGAGGTTGGCAAACGGTTCGTCGAGGACGATGACCTCCGGCCGCATCGCCAGGACCCCGGCGATGGCCAGCCGCCGCTTCTCCCCCCCCGACAGCAGGTGCGGACTGCGGTGCCGCAACTCCCTAAGGCCGGTCAGTTCCAGCGCCGCCTCGACGCTTTCCCGTATCCGTTCGGCGTTCCAATTGAGGTTTTCCGGCCCGAAAGCGGCATCGTCCCAGACCGTCTCGCCGACAATCTGGCTGTCGGCATCCTGGAACACCATGCCGACCCTGCGGCGGGCGTTCAGCGGGTCCTGCCGCACCGGCACCCCGTCGATGCGGACCTCGCCCCGCTCCGGGAACAGCAGGCCGTTGAGGTGTTTGAGCAGCGTGCTCTTGCCGGCGCCGTTGGCTCCGGCCAGCACCACGAATGACCCGCGGGCGATGGTCAGGTCGATGCCCGCAAGGCTTGCGCGCCCGTCGGGGTAGCGGTGGGTCAGAGCGCTGATCTCAATGATCTCCATAGCCGCGGATGCCTGCTATTCGGCCGGCTCAGCTGCTGAAAGCCCCCGCTGCGGCCGCGTACCGGCATGCAGCAGCGGCCTGACGCTCCTGACGATCAGCCAGGCGGCGGCAACCTTCAGCGCATCGCCGGGGCTCAAGGGGTACATCCCAACAGC
>CAYYWK010000051.1:0-10057 GCA_964475345.1 uncultured Desulfobulbus sp. | reverse complement strand
CAGCACCAGCGGCAAAATCAGCAGTTCCCTGTATTTGGTCAGCACTGTCCATGATCTTTCCGCAGTCGCCGGTGAATAGAACACGGCGATGGCGAAGTACCCGAAGAGCAGGGTGGCGAGGATGGCGACCGGGTGCCGGAGCATCAGTCGCCCGAGAATCCTCACCCGGCCCGAGCTCAGCCAGAAGAGGACGACGAAGGCCGAGCAGATGTCCATCAGCGCCGTCGACAGCGGAATCCAGAAGCAGGTGGCGATGATCGCATAACCGCCCCATTGCCGACTGATTGCCTGAATCCGTTCAATCATGGTTGCTTTTTATATGCACGTTCATCACCGATACTGCATGTTGTAGAGCAGTTCATACTCCTGGCCAAGCGCCAGCAGTTCCTTGTGGGTGCCTTCCTCGACGATCGCGCCGTCCTTGATGACGATGATCCGGTCGGCGTTGATGATGGTCGACAGGCGGTGGGCGATGACGAAGGTGGTCTTGCCTTTCATCAGGTTCTCGAGGGCCTTCTGGACCTCTCTCTCCGACTCGGTGTCCAGCGCCGAGGTTGCTTCGTCGAGGATCAGAATCGGGGCGTTCTTGAGGATCGCCCGGGCGATGGAAACCCTCTGCCGCTCTCCTCCCGACAACCGGGCGCCGCCCTCGCCGATAACGGTGTCGAAACCATTAGGCAGGTTCCTTATGAAATCAAGTGAATAGGCGGCTTCAGCGGCTTTCATCAGATCCTCCTCGCTGCAGTCGAGGTCTCCGTAGGCGATGTTGTTGCGAACGGTGTCGTTGAAGAGGATGGTCTGCTGGGTGACCATGGCGATCTGGCTGCGCAGGGATCGCAGGCTGACATCGCGGATGTCGACGCCGTCGATCAGGATCGCGCCGACCTCGAGGTCGAGGAAACGGGGGATCAGGTTGGTCAGCGTGGTTTTGCCGCCGCCGCTCGGGCCGACGATGGCCAGGGCCTGGCCGGCAGGCACCTTCAGGTTGATCTGCCGCAGCACCGGTTCCTCTTCGTTGTAGCGGAATGTCACCTCTCGAAATTCGATCGCCTCGGTGAATGGCGGCAAAGTTACAGCCCCGGGCTTGTCGGCTATGGCCGGAACAATGTCGAGCAGGGTGAAGACGCGGGTAGCGGCGGCCATACCCTGCTGAATGACGGAATTGATCCGGCTCACCCCCTTGACCGGCTCGTAGGCGGAGATAAGGGCGGTGAGGAAGGCGAAGAAGGTGCCCGGGGTGGCGTCGCCGTGGATGACCTCGTTGCCGCCGAACCAGATGATCAGGGCAATGGCGACACCGCCGATGAACTCCATCAGCGGATGCTGCATGCTGCGGAAACGTGCGTCCTGGATGATGACGGAGAAGAGCGTGCCGATCTGTTCCCTGAAGCGGCGGCCTTCATATTCCTCGCGGCCGAAGGCCTTGACGATGCGGTTGCCGGTGATGGTCTCGTAGAGGATGTTGGTGACGTGGGCGGTCTCCTCCTGGGTCCTGGTGCTCAGCTTCCTGAAGATGCGGCCGAACTTGACGATCGGGTAGCCGGCGATGGGCAGGATAATGAACGAGAACATCGCCAGCTTCCAGTTCATGTGGAAAACCACGCCGAGCAGGATGATGACCTGAAAGAAATCGCGGAGGGTCCCTACCAGGGCGTTGGAGACCGCCTGCTGCATCAGGGTGATGTCCGACATGATACGTGAGATAAGCGTCCCGGTGGGCATGTTGTGGAAAAACGACAGCGGCTGGCGGTGGATGTGCTCGAAGACCGCGGTCCGCAGATCGCGGATCACCGACTGGCCGACTTTCTCCAGAAGGAAATAGTAGGTGTAGTAGAAGCTGCTCTTCAGGAAGAAGATGAGGACGATCAGCAGGGGCAGGACGTTGAGGAAAAAAACGTTCTTCTCCATGAATATCTTGTCGAGGAGATCCTTGACGAGATATGCCTGGGAGCCGGTCAGGCCGGCCACCATCACCATTGCCACCATTGCGGTGAATAATCGCGACCGGTAGGGGTGGATGACCCCGTAAACCCTGGAGAGTATTTCCCTGTTTGTCATGAGGAGCTTTGGTGATAAGATTGGACGATGCGGAAAGACCCGCTTTGGGCCGGCAAATTCGCGACTAGTAATACACTACCCGGATGCAATTCAAAAGTGAATTTTCCTCGCCAACAGCCAACCCGGGGCGAACGGAGAAGGAGCCTTCGAGATGAGGAAGCACGGATGATCCATGAATTGCCGCTGCTCGGCAAAACCAAGGATGCAGTCCTCGGCAGCGGTATCGACGACTACAGCCTTCGTCTCCGCCGGTATACCACTCTTTCTTTGAAGGTGCTGAAGGAACCGGCGAGAAACCGGGCAAGGGAGGTTGATCTGGCCATCGACGAGGGCCGCCTGCTGCTGAAGACCGTACCGGCCGGCGCGCTGGTGGTAGCCCTCGAGTCCGCAGGACGGCAGATGACCTCGGTACAGTTCGCGGAGCTGATCAGCAGCTGGGAGCAGAAAGGGGTAAAGCAGGTCAGTGACCTGATCGGTGGCCCCTGCGGCCATTCTGCCGAGGTTCTGGCCCGCGCCGACCTGCTGCTGTCGCTTTCGAGTATGACCTTCACCCACGACATGGTCAGGCTGCTGCTGTTGGAGCAGCTGTATCGCGCCCATACTATCAAGGCTGGCGAAAAATATCACAAATGATCGGTGAGATAGACGTCGAATCGGCTGTTCTTCAGGAGTATTTGGTGACTCGGCACCTGACCGCCAAGAAGGGGGGCGCCCTTGGGACGCTTGACGACGACCCGCCTGGCGGCAGCGGCCAGCGCCGCGGCAAGCAGTGCGGGTCCGTCATCGTCGTCGCCGACGATGGCGCGGATGATCCGCATCTCCTTGCTGTTTAAGGCCGAATTGCGGCGATGCGGGTACATCGGGTCGATGTAGACGGTATTCACCGGTTCGTCCAGACGACGCAGGGTTTCGTCGGCATCGCCCACCACCAGGCTGATGAACTGCCGGAACATCGCGGCTAGCGTTTCGAACTGCAGAGCACGTTCGATGGCGTCGGCGAGCAGGGCGCCGATGAACGGCGAGCGTTCATGCATCAGTACCCGGCAGCCGAGACAGGCCAGGACAAAGGCGTCGCCTCCCATGCCTGCGGTGGCGTCGAAAACGACCGGCCTGAAGCCAGGCCTGATCCCGACCGCCCTGGCCAGCGGCTGCCTTGTCGTGCAGTTGCGGGCGTGCCGGAACCCAGTCTTGCCACCCGTAAAATCGATGAACAGGATGCTGGCACGGACGGTGTCCGGCCCATCGAGGTGCATGCGCAGTTCCAGCCCCCTTTCGGTATAGACAAGCTGGGGGCTGGAAGATGGAGCCGGCGTGCAGGGAATGCCCAGCTTTTTCGCGAGGGCCTCGGCTTTTTGATGCAAAGCGGCAGTGCTTGCGGTACATGAGAGCTCAAGAGCAGGTGCTGCGGTCATGGTATCTCCTGAATATCTCCCTGCGTCCGGGACGCAGGTCCACTGACGAGTATACAGCAACGGATGGGAAACATGCAGAAATCGAATACCGAAGTCATTGCCATCATCCCCGCCAGATATGAATCGAACCGCTTCAGGGGAAAGCCGCTGGCAAAAATCGCCGGCAAGCCGATGATCCAGCATGTAGTGGAGCGGGCGCAGGGGGTGCCGCTGCTCTCAAGGGTTGTCGTGGCCACCGATGATACTCGAATAGGCGACTGTGTTCAATCCTTCGGCGGTGAATACGTGCTCACCCGCGGTGACCATGTCTCCGGGTCAGATCGCCTTGCCGAGGCTGCCGAACTGCTGGGAATATCCGAACATGACGTGGTCGTCAACATTCAGGGTGATCAGCCGCTCTTTCCCCCGGAAGTCGTCGAGCAGGTCGCCAGACCGCTCCTGGACGACCCGTCGCTGCCTATGTCGACGCTGATCTACAGGATCGTTCGCCCCGAGGAGATTGGCGATCCAAATCATGTGAAGACTGTTTTCGATCGCAACCACGACGCCCTGTATTTCTCGCGGGCGCCTATTCCCTTCCAGCGCAACCCAGGAGAAGGGCCTGCGCCGACCTACTACAAGCACCTGGGCTTTTATGCCTACCGCAAGGGATTTCTCCTGACCTTCGTTGCCCTGCCGGAAGGCGAGTGGGAGAGGTTCGAGAAGCTTGAACAGCTGCGTGCCCTTGAATATGGCTATAGAATTAAGGTAACCTTAACCGAGCACGATTCCATCGAGGTCGATACGCCTGAGGACCTGCAGAGGGTCGAGGCATATCTTGCCGGTCGGGGCTGTTGACAGCCTGGCAACCGAAAAATGGTGATCATGGAACATTCGACACTGCCGCACGAAGGAGAAAAGGATCTGCAGCTACGCCTGGCTGATCTTTCCGAGCGGCGCATTTCTCCTTTTGACCTCTTCCCCCACGAAGAACTGCGGGAGAAACTGGTGGCCCTCGTTCTCAACGGCCAGCCGCGAGGCAGCGACCGTGAGACCTCGACCCTGTTCAACAGGCTGAGAAAGGCCCTGATCGATCAGTCGGTGGATGAGGTGCGGGTCGTGGTCTTTGGCGGCGGTTCCGGCCTGTCGAACATCATCGGCGGCGACAGTCGCCGCCAGGCATGGACGCGCCGGCCGTTCTATGGCCTCAAGGAGACCTTCCCGATGACCAGGTCCGTCGTCTGCATCACCGATGACGGCGGCTCGACCGGGCAGCTGATGAAGGATCTGCCGCTGATCGCCCTTGGCGACCTGCGGCATGTCCTGCTGTCATCGATTCAGCTGCAGCGCCTGCAACGGCTCTACACGCTGTCGATCCTGGAGGCCTACGAGGCGGTGGGGGCCCTGGCAGCGATCTTCAATCACCGTTTCGAGAGGCGTCCAGCCGATGCAGCGGACCTGCTCAAGGAGTGCGGAAAATCACTGCATCGACTGCCTGTCCCGGTCAGGGACTGTCTTGCCGGGCTCGTCTCGCAATTGTTCAGCGACCACAGACTGGACTGCATTCTCGACCGTCCGCACTGTCTTGGCAACCTGCTGCTGGCAGCGGCGGTGTACAGGGAAATCCTCCCCTCTATCGGCAACGATCAGCTGGTGGATCAACAGGAGTTTGTCCACCAGGCATTGCGCGCAGGTCTGAACCGCTTGTCTGCCATCATCGGTGCTTCGCCCCGGGCCGTTCTTCCCTGCACATCGACACCCGCGCAGCTGCGGTTGCTGTACGCCAACGGCGTGCAGTCCACCGGCGAGGACAAGTCGAGCCGGGCTAGGAGGGGGGTGCCGGTCGACCGTGTCTACGTCGATTATCACGATGAACCGATGGTTTATGATGACATCCTTGAGGCGATACGTGAGGCCGATATCCTGATCCTCGCACCCGGCAGTCTCTACAGTTCGATCATTCCGATCTTCTCGGTACCGGGCCTGGCCGACTGCGTCAGGGAGAACCGGCAGGCCCTGAAGATCCTCGTCTCGAATCTCTGGGTACAGGCCGGCGAGACCGATTTCAGCATCGCCGATCCCGAGCGCAAATTCCACGTCTCGGATATGATCCGTGCCTACCAGCGCAATATTCCCGGCGGTATTGCCGGGCTGTTTCGGGAAGTTCTCTGCCTGTCGCTGCGAGATGTGCCGGCATCTGTGCTGCAGCGGTACGCCGTGGAAGGGAAGGTGCCGATCTATCTCGATCGCGAGGTGGTCAAGGAACTTGGCCTGCTGCCGCTCGAATGCGGGATCTTTTCCAAGGAGGCCCTGGCGGAGCGCGGCGTCATCCAGCACGACCCGGAGATCCTGGCCCAGGCTATCAAGACCATCCACCTGACCCGGCATTGCGTCAGTGAAGGCGGCGCCGGACTGACCGAAACGCCTCGCAGGGCACCATCACCCCCAGTTGACGGGCCAGCTGCATGGCCGCTCATGCCTTGCGTGAAATACCGAAGAATCGGGGAGATCCTTGAGAAAATTGAAGTTCAATGTACAGAAGACGATGGATGCGCACTGGACCCGCTCAGAATCAGGGCCGTGATCGGCGACATCCTCTGGAAACACACCGACATCCCGCTGTCGCATCTCCGCCATGTCCAGGCCATACGCTGCATCCACACAAAGAGGTGGCGGCGCGACCAGCGGTGGGACAATGTCTACTCGTTCTTTGAGCCTGAAAACCGCAGCATCATGATCAGGCATGATCAGACTGATGACCCGAGACGGCTGGAGATAGCCTTCCTGATCGCACTTGGGGAATCATTGCTCGGTGATTACGCCCATGAAAAAAAGATGGAGGAGGTAATCAGTGACGGGCTGCGGCTCGGCAAAGTTTATCACCTCAGGTTGCGTCCGGCGGCCGAGAGACACTGTCATTTCGCCGCCGATGACCTGCGCCGCTACCTGATTCTTGCCAGGATGCAGCCGACAGCCGATCCGGATCATTTCACCAGGCTGATCAACGGCGAGGAGGGGTTCACCCCCCCTGGGCTGTTCATGGGGCTAATGTACGCCTGGTATCTAGACAACCAGCTGGCCAGTCACATCGAATACAAAATGAGCGTGCTGAAGATCCGCAAATCCGATCTGATTCCCGAGCAGCAGAAAATGGTCGGGAGACGGGAAAAACTCATTACCTTCTTCCGCGAGGTTGTCTTTTCACGTACTGCGGGAGTTGAGGACAACGGCATGTAGCCGGCAGAATGACCGCAGGGCTGAACTTACGTGTCAGCGACCGCTGCCGGCCGCTCTGAGGAATGTAACGAACAACTCAAAGGACAGTCTGCATGACAAAGGTTCTGATTGTCGATAACAACCCTGTACTGCTCAAGGCACTGTCAGCGATTCTCGAGAAGGAAGGCTGCGAGGTGCGTGCGGTCGACAACGGACTTGAGGCTATTGAAACCCTCAAAACCTTCGTCCCGGAGATGGTGTGCACCGATCTGGTGATGCCGCTGGTGGGCGGCGAGCAGCTCTGCCGGATCATCAGAAACACCCCGCAGCTCGCCGGTATTTACGTGGTTGTCATTTCTGCAGTGGTTCTTGAGGAGGAAGAACACATCCTGCAGAGCCTTGATTGTGACCTCTGCATCGCCAAGGGCAGTCTCAAGGAGATGCGGCAGCATGTGCTTGATGCTCTGCGGCATTGCCGACTGCACGGAAGGGCGCCACATTTCCGCAGGCATGTTCCGGAACGCCAGATCCCGAAAGGGGTGCGGCCATCCACCGTCACCAGCGAACTGCTCTCGCAGGCCCGTCATGTTGCCAGTGTTGTCGATAATCTCAGGGAAGGGGTGATCGAACTGAGCGACAACGGGAAAATCGTCTCCCTCAACCGGGAGGCTATTTCCATCCTCGGTGGCATAAGGGAGGAGATGATCGGCAAATCCCTCGCTGAACTGCCCTGGCAGGAACATCGGCAAAGACTTGCCGCCTGGCTGCAGGAAGAGCTGCAGGGAGGCGGGATGGGCAGGATGGAGATTGAAGAGCTCCAGCCGTGGGTGATCAACGGCAGGATCCTGACGGTATCGCTGATCCCGATCCATTAGGAGGCCGAGCATTTCGGGGTCTGCATCCTGCGGGACATCAGCCGCCAGTATCGCGCCGAGAAGCACA
This sequence comes from uncultured Desulfobulbus sp., assembly GCA_964475345.1. Lineage (GTDB taxonomy): Bacteria > Desulfobacterota > Desulfobulbia > Desulfobulbales > Desulfocapsaceae > Desulfoprunum. The sequence continues at coordinate 2,450 of CAYYWK010000051.1, read as the reverse complement.
AAAGAGACCTTGACGAGGCCCTCCAGCTGGCCAGGCAGATGGATGCGCTGAGTTCAATGGCAGGAGGGTTTGCCCATGATTTCAATAATCTGTTGACGGTGATCTGCGGCAATCTGGATCTTTTAGCCAGCAGCCGGGAACACCAGCTGCAGCCAGGCAGCCAGAATGTCCTCGCCAATGCCCAGCGGGCCGCAGCTGTTGCAGTCGATCTGGTGAAGAAAATTTCCTGTTTCTCCTCCTACGGGATCATCAACCGCGATCCGGTGCAGATCCGCCAGGCGATACAGGGCGCGGTCGAAAGCTATTTCCGGAAGCATCCGGGCAAATACGATTTTTGCTGCACCTGCGGGGAAAATTACGTGCAGTTCGATGCCGCACAGATCGAGACAGTTGTCCACAACATCCTTCAGAATGCCATGGAGGCCGCCTTCGAAGCCGAGATCCGGGTCGTCCTCGAGGACATGCAGGTTGCCGCCCCGACCATTCTCGCCGGACAATATGTGCCGGCGGGAAGGTATGCCAGGGTCGACATCATCGACCAAGGGCCGGGAATGACCGGCGAGACACGGCTGAAGATCTTCGATCCGTATTACTCGACGAAACAGCGCGGGGCGGCCAAAGGACTCGGACTCGGACTGACCATCGTCTATTCCACCATGCGGACCCATGGCGGCAATGTCATCGTTGCGTCCGAGCCCGGTGCGGGAACGACTGTTTCCCTGCTGTTTCCGGTGTATGTCTCGGCCTCCGGCGTGTTTGCCACGGAGGAATCAGCCGGGAAGGAGCGGCTGCGGATCCTCTTTGTCGAGGAGGACGATCAGCTGCGGGAGATTGGCCGGATCATGCTCGATTATCTGGGATATCCCGTGAGTGTGGCAGTCGATGCCGAAGCGGCCCTTGCCCTGATCGATCGGGCAGGCCTGCAAGAAGAAGCCCGCTATGCTGTGGCGATCATCGACATGCCGGGAACCGGCGCCGAGGATCTTGATCTCTGCCGTCGTTTCCAGGTTGCCGATCCCCTGTTGAAGATCGTTGCCGCCAGCGCCTCGATCGCTGATACGACTCTGGCCGAATGTCGCCAGCACGGCTGCGTCAACGCCCTGCCCAAGCCGTATTCCATCGACACCCTGAGCCATATTCTTTCAACCCTGGAAAGCTGATACAACCCGGTATGCCGTCAGTTCCTCACAGAAGCTGCCGGATGGCCTGCCACTGCTGATCGAGTTTTTTGGCGGAAACGACCATCCTGGTCTTTATTTCCGGCGAAAAGAGAGAAATCCGGAACTCCTCGAGCAATATCCGGTAGTCGCTGAGCAGAGGTTGCAATTCTTCTGACAACATGGCCGGGGAAAGATCCGTCAGCTGTTCGAGATGGCGCAGGTGGGGGCGGATCTGCGCCGACTTGAGCTCATCCTTGGCCGGGTTGTTGTGGAGCCTCTCGAGGCGGATCTGCAGACTGGAAAGGTAACGGTTGCGGTCTTCCAGCCCGGCACCGTCAACTTCAGCGAGGAAACCGGCCGGCAGGATGGCGGCGATCAGCCCCTCGATCTCCCGCAGCTTTTCCGGGGTGAATACGGCCCGCCGGCCGTCGAGGGCGACGTAGCGCTGCAACTGCTCCTGCACTTCCCGCCGATGCCGCAAGAGGGCCATGACCTTGCCGCACAGTTCCTGTCCTGCCGCATACACGCCTGCCTGCCTGACCCGGGCGACGTGAGCGAGGAAACGCTCCCTGTCCGGTATGGTGCCGTCAAGCGGGCCGAACATCTCGCGCATAATCCAGGAAAACAACCCTTCAACGGCATCCCTGGAAGACGCATAGTGGGAGATCAGCCACAGTGCCGACGGTCCGGTCAGGGAGGTGGCACAGAAATTCTTCAGCGACCTGCAGTGGTTGGTGAACTGCAGACGATACAGAATCAGCATGCCGCTGTCATTCAGCTGCCGTACCTTTTCCGGGTTTGCCTCGAACCTGATACCGACTGCAGTCGTACCGGCGGCGACCAGCGCAGGATAGAGATGGCCGGCAACGGTATGTGCCGGCGTCTTCAGGGTCAGAGAGCGGGGGATTCCTTCAAAATCCCAGGTCGTGAAGGAGCGCTCCTGCCACTTCTCGACGATTGCCCGATCGTCCGCCGAAAGATCTGCAGCGCCTTGCCTGCCGTCCTGGGAGTCAGGCGGGGAGATCAGCAGGGTCAGGTCTCGGCCGGCCGCCAGTTCCCGCCCTGTCGCATCGACAATGGAGAAGCGGGGCTGAAGATGGGCCGGCAGCGGCGAGGGCCATTCCGAGCGCTGCACGCCGACCCGGAAAAATTTGAGGATGGCGGCTTCCAGCGAAGGGATATACGCTCCCCGTGATTTTTTGGTAATCTCGTCGAGAATTGTGTCGATGGCGGCGGCGATCGGCACCAGCCGCTTGCGAAGGCCCTTGGGCAGCCCCTTCAGCAGGAAGG
>CAYYWK010000050.1:0-10113 GCA_964475345.1 uncultured Desulfobulbus sp. | reverse complement strand
TCGCCAGCGCCCTGGTGGTCGTTTTATGATAGCCGCGCTGGATGAACAACTGCACCGCGGCGTCGACGATCTGCCGCCGGCGTTCCTTGACCAGTTCCTTGTTCTTGATCTGGGTCTCGATCTCCCGTGAATCGTCTCTGTCGATTTCCATGTCCTTTCGCTCCGCCAGGGCTATTTTTGTTTGATTTTACTCAAAAAATCCTTCGCGAATAAACTATACAAAAATTGGCCAGAACAAAAGGAAAATATCATTACTTCAGTCCGCGCGACAGCAGCGAAATGTCCTTGCGGATCTATCTGGTCAGTGCGGTGCCGATCACCAGTCGCTGAATTTCGCTTGTCCCCTCGTATATTTCGGTAATCTTGGCGTCACGCATCATCCGTTCCACCGGAAACTCGCGGGTATATCCGTAGCCGCCAAAAATCTGCACGGCCTGGGTGGTGACCCGCATCGCCGTCTCGCTGGCGAACAGCTTGGCCATCGCCGAATCGGTGGAATAAGGAAGACCTGCACTGGCGCGGTAGGCCGCCTTGTAAACGAGCAGACGGGCGGCCTCGACCTGGGTGGCCATGTCGGCGAGCTGGAACTGCACGCCCTGGAACCGCGCGATCTGGCTGTCGAACTGTTTGCGCTCACGCGCATAGGCAACCGACGCATCGAGTGCCCCCTGCGCTATTCCAAGGGCCTGCGAGGCGATGCCGATCCGGCCGCCGTCCAGGGTTTTCATCGCCACCTTGAAACCGCTGCCAGCCTCGCCGAGCATGTTGGCGGCAGGGATGCGGCAGTTGTCGAAGACCAACTCGAGGGTGGGGGATGAACGGATCCCCATTTTCTGTTCCTTTTTTCCAAAGGAGAATCCCGGAGTTCCCTTCTCGACGATGAAGGCGCTGATGCCATGGTGTTTCTCAGCGTTCTTGTCAGTGCGGGCGAAGACGATGTAGGTGTCGCCTTCCCCGGCGTTGGTGATGAAGATCTTGGTGCCGTTGAGGATGAAGTCGTCGCCATCGTGCAATGCGGTGGTTCTGGTGCCGCCGGCATCTGACCCTGCGGAGGGTTCGGTCAGGCCAAAGGCGCCGAGTTTCTCGCCTCGGGCCATCGGTGCGAGAAACCGCTGCTTCTGTTCCTCGCTGCCGAAGAGATAAATGGGGTTCGATCCCAGTGAAATATGCGCGGAAAGCGTCACTCCTGTGGAGGCGCAGACCCGGGAGAGTTCCTCGACGGCGATGGCGTAGCTGATGTAATCGGCCCCGCCGCCCCCATACTGCTCGGGGAAGATGATGCCGGTGAGGCCGAGCTCGGCCAGCCGGCCGAACATCAGCTCACGGTCGAAATGTTCCTCTTCATCGCGGATCCGTGCCGATGGGGCAACTTCCTTTTCTGCGAATTCGCGGACCATGTCCCGGATCAGGTTCTGTTCTTCGCTCAGGGCAAAATGCATGGTGATGGCTCCAGGTGCTTGTGCTGATCTGTCGGCCTGACCCCTGCCAGGTGATTTCCCGGCAAGGCATGAGGCCCCCGGAACCGCCCTCTGCCGAGCGCGGGTCCTGCTTCCGGAGGCCTTCATGTGGTCAGTATCTGGTTTATCGCCCGCAGCCAGTTCTGCGGGCTGACTGTTGACGGCTATTTTCCCTTCGAGCTCAGTTCCGGAAAATCCCAGTAGAAATACTCATGGGTCTTGGCTCCCTGCTGCTGTTCCTGACGGGCTATTTCCTTCTCTCGCAACTCGACCCTTCTGATCTTGCCGCTGATGGTTTTCGGCAGTTCCGGGGTGAACTCGATGATGCGGGGAATCTTGAACTTGGCGAGGATGCCGATGGTGTGCTTGAAGATGGCCAGCGCAAGATCACGGGAAGGCTCATACCCCTCCTTGAGGATGATATGGGCCTTGACCAGCTGGTGCCGCTGCGGGTCTGGCACGCCGACTACGGCCGCTTCGCGTACGGATTCATGTTCGATCAGCGCACTCTCGACCTCGAAGGGGCCAACCCGGTAATCCGAGGATTTGATGACGTCGTCGGCCCTGCCGACGAACCACCAGTAGCCATCGCCATCGAAGGAAGCACGATCGCCGGTATAGTAGTAGCCATCCCTGAAAACGCCGGCCATCTTCTCCGGGTTGCCGATGTATTCGGTGAACAGGCCGATGCTGCGCCATTTGCCGAGCCGGACGGCGATATGGCCGGGCTCGTCGGGGGTGGAAATCTCCTTGCCCTCGTCATCGAGCAGCACCACGTCGTACATGTAGGACGGGTACCCGAAGGAGCCGCTGCGCATCTTGCCCTTGATCCAGGGCGGATTGCCGATCATCGCTGTGGATTCGGTCTGGCCGTAGAAATCACGGATCTCGGTGCCGGTCAGTTTCTTCCACTGGGAAATGACTTCGGGATTGAGCGGTTCGCCGGCGCCGATGGACTGCCGCAGCGCCGAGAGGTCGTGCTTGCTGATGTCGAGACCGATGAACATCCGCCATGCGGTAGGCGGGGCGCAGAACACCGAGACCTTGTTGGCGGCGATGGCTTCGAGATAGGCTGTGCCGTCGAGGGCCTTGAAGTTGAATCCGGTGGCGGTGGCGCCGACATTGAGCGGGGCGAAAAAGCTGCTCCAGGCCCATTTGGCCCAGCCGGGGGCGCTCAGGTTGTGATGGATATCGTCGGGCCGGATGCCGGTTATGACGGATGTCGAGAGATGGCCGACGGGGTAGGAGGTGGCAGTGTGGCCAACCCGCTTGGGCAGGCCGGTGGTGCCGGACGTGAAGAAGCAGAACAGCAGATCCGATGACTTGGTCCTGGCGGCGGATGCCTGGGTCGACTCCTTCGCCAGTTCGCTGTAGCTCGTCCATCCGGACTTAGCGCCGATGACCAGTTTGATCTTTGGTTTGACCCCGGTGATGCTGATGGCTTCGTCTATCAGGTCGGTGAAGGTTTCGGCGGCGACGATGCAATCGGGTGGATAGGCCTGAAACCTGAATTCGAGCTCACGCAGGGTCATTGTCGTGGCGGTGGGGACAGCTATGACACCTCCCTTGACGCAGGCATAGCTTGCGAACCAGGTCTCGGGAATGATCGGCACCATCATGTAGAGGTTGTCGCCTTTGGTCACACCGGCCTTGTGCATGCTGTTCAGGCACTGGTTGCCGCGAGCGGCGAACTCCTCGTAGGTAAAGGTCTTTTTCTCCTTGGTGTGGATATCGGTCCAGATCAGCGCTGTCTTGCCACCACGCTCTTTGACGTGGAATCCCTCGAATATTTCTTCCGCCCAGTTGAAATACTCCGGCATGGCCATGAAATTCAGTTTTTCAAAAAAGGCCTTGGCTGCAACAGCTTTCGCGTCGGTGTCTTCCATCATATTAAGGGCCATTACTTCTTTGTACAGATTATCCATACCCATAGAATAACTCCTTATTTTTGAATTGAATGGAATGCTGGAGGTTGATCTGCTCATTCCCCAGATGGCTGACTGTTGCAACCGAGCGCTCGATCGGAAATACGGCCAGAATCTCTATCGAGCGCTCGCTCGGACACACAAGAGCATAAAACGACTTTTTCCGGTTTGTCAAAATAATTTTTCCCATGAAGGATAATGGTGTTCCTGCCAGATATCGAGAAAGGGAATGCAGTCGCAAACGGGGAATGAAAAGCTGTGGAGCAGCGGCATCCAGAGGAAACGTCCTGCGAGAATGTCCTCTGCAAGCCAACAAATAGGAAATACTCTTGAATGCAGAAAAATGATTGACAAAAATAAGCAGTGGGTGAATCATCGCGTACATGATTGAGCGCTTGTTCGGCAATCATCCAACATCTGTTACATTAACTATTCATTTCATAACTAGGAGGAATACAAGAGTATTTAAAAATTGACTGAGCGCTCGGACGCAACGGCATGGCCCCCGAAAAAACTGAGTTACAGCAGCATGAGCATCACGGGGCACCTGGTTCAGTTCCCCCGGTCCCCAGGCCCGAAGCGAAGTATCTACTCACGTTTTCACCAAGGAGGAGTGTATGTCCGCAGGAGAATTGAAACCGAGATGGGGGCAACCCCTGACTGGTATTATCTCGTTTGGAGTGTTTTTCGTAATAGCCTGGATTCTCTGGTATCTGCTCAGCGATCCACGAGGACTGGTTCACGCTTTCCCGTATCCCTTCGTCCTGTATCTTGCCATGATGATCCTGGTCGGTCTCTGGCAGCACATGTTTCTCGGCGACTGGCCGTTTCAGGATATTCCCCAGCCTGCCCGGGGTGTCATTGAAACCATCGTCAACCTGGCACTCGTCTGGTTCGTCATTCACGTCGTCTTTTACCGGATATTCGGTCTTGGTTTCAATTTTCTGAGCCAGAGCAATCTCGAGGCCCTGGCCGCGAGCGGCTCGTACATCGCCCAGTTCAAGGATGCGGCCGGAGCGGTCGCCACCTGCGGCAAGGAGATCAATCTCGAAAAGCTGGTCGCAGGCGCAGCGCGCTACGGTGAGCGGGCGGTGGTCTGTTTCGTTCTGATCGGTTTTTTCAGCTATCCGTTCATAACCATCCTGTTCGGCAAGTGGCCGGTCAGGCCGAGTGACCTGAAACAGCCGGCCGCAGGACTTGCCGAGTTCGGCTGGGCGTCGCTGTGGACCCTGATTTTTTATACCGTACTGATCGTTCCGTTCTGGGGGATGATCTACGGCAAGGTCTTTGGCACCTCCATCGGCCTGAATTTCCCCTGGTGGGCGGATATTGCCGGAACGCCGCATGTGCACTGGGTATTCGGCTGGTGGGAATGGATGATCGTTGTCCTCTTCATGACCCCGAACGTCTGGCGGATGAAACCCTGGTCGGCGATCAGCCTGCCACAGCCGCTGAAGGGCCTGGTATCTTTCCTGATCATCTTCGTTCTCGGCTATGCCATTGCCACGCTCTGCGTCAAGATGGCGCCTGCCTGGCTGCCTGACATGACCGCGGCGCTTGAGCACAACAACAAGGACAGCCTGATGCGCTTCCTGTGGTACCATGCAGCCGAGATCGCAGGCTTCACCCTGATCCCCTTCCTGGTCTGGCACCACTATTTCGACGACATGGTGCCGATGCAGGACAAGGATTCATGGAACGCCTTCTGGTTCAGGACCCTGGGTGTGCTGTTCTTCTGTGTCCTCAACTATATCTTCTTCTACTATATCAACTTTGGACACTGGGGGCTTGGCAACCACCACATGGCGCATGACGTAGCCGACCGGATTCTCCACGGCGAATCGCTGATCTGGAACTTCTGGTGGATTATCCCGTTGCTGTGGAACGAATGGTTTTTCCACAAATGGCCGTTTTATACGCATGAGCATTGAGTCGGACATGGTACGGTGACAACTGTAAGGGGATGAAACACCGCAGTGTCGGTGGTTCATCCCCGGTGTTGCTGTGATGGTGGTACAGCCCTGCTGGAAAGGTTCTCCTGCAGGCTGAAACAGAGAAGAGGAAGTATATGAAAAAGGCAGTTATTGTCAGCGCGGTCCGCACCCCTCTCGGCAGTTTCGGCGGGGCATTGAGCACAGTCGGGGCAACCGATCTCGGGGCCCACGTCATCCGTGAGGCCATCAGCAGGGCCGGTATCGAAGGAACGCATGTCGATGAATGCATCATGGGGATGGTCCTGCCCTGCGGGTATGGCCAGAACCCCGGCAAGCAGGCGGCGATTAAGGCTGGTCTGCCCCAGGAGGTCGAGGCGATCACCGTCAACAAGGTCTGCGGCTCCTCGCTCAAGGCGGTGATGCTTGCAGCTCAGGCCGTGCAGTGCGGCGATGCCGAGGTGGTCGTCGCCGGCGGCATGGAGAACATGAGCATGGCCCCCTATTACATGGACAAGGCGCGGTGGGGCCTGCGGATGGGACCCGGCAAGATTGAGGACCACATGGTTCATGACGGCCTCTGGGATATTGTCAACGATTTCCATATGGGCATGTCCAACGAACTGATCTGCGACAAATGGCAGGTCAACCGGGAGGATCAGGACCGCTTCGCCGCAGAGTCCTACAGACGCGCCAGATCTGCAGCCGAGGCGGGGGTGTTTGATGAGGAGATTGCAGCAGTGCCGGTGCCTGGGAAAAAGGGTGCGATCTCGCTTTTTTCCCGCGATGAATGCCCGGTTGAGACCCCCTACGAGACACTCGCCGCAATGCGGCCGGTCTTCCGCAAGGACGGTGTAGGCACCGCTGGCAACGCCTCGATCATAAGCGATGGCGCTGCCGCGCTGGTGGTGATGAGCCTGGAGAAGGCGGAACAACTCGGCTGCCCGGTGATGGCCGAGATCGGCGCCCAGGCTTCGGCCGGCATCGAATTGCAGTACGTTTTGATGGCGCCTATCCTTGCCATTCCCAAAGTGCTGAAAAAGCAAGGAATCAGCATAGGCGATATCGATGTGTTCGAGATCAACGAGGCCTTCAGCGGCACCTCGGTGGCCATCAACCGGGTACTCGAGCTGGACGGCGCGCGGGTCAACGTCCACGGCGGCAGCGTTGCGCTGGGACACCCGATCGGCGCCAGCGGGGCCCGGGTCCTGACTACGCTGCTGCATCAGATGCGGCGCCAGGACGCCAGAACCGGCCTGGCCTCGCTCTGTCTGGGAGGCGGCGAGGCCGTTGCCCTGGTGGTCACACGGTAAGGAGACTGGAATTTCGTTTACTGAATCGAATCAATTGAGGGCTTGTCATGGATATCAAGACATTCGGTGTGATAGGTGCAGGCCAGATGGGCAACGGCATCGCCCAGGTGGCTGCTTCCAGCGGGCTGCAGGTGCTGATGAGCGACATCAAGGAGGAGTTCACCGCCAGGGGGCTTGCCACCATCACCAAAAACCTTGACCGCAGTGTCGAAAAAGGGAAACTGGAGAAGGCCGAGCGCGACGCCATCCTGGGCAGGATCAGGACAACCACCGACCTGCAGGACATGCGTACGGCGGACTATGTCGTCGAGGCAGCCGTCGAGCGAGAGGATCTGAAGTTCAAGATCTTCCGCGACCTCGACGCCATCTGCCCGCCACCGGTCATTCTCGCCTCGAACACATCGTCCATCCCTATCGGCCGGATCGCCGCCCAGACCGGCAGGCCCGAAAAGGTCATCGGCATGCACTTCATGAACCCGGTGCCGGTGATGAAACTGGTCGAGGTAATCCGGGCCCTGGCGACGTCGCAGGAAACCTTTGACGTCACCTGGCAGCTCTGCCTGCGCTTCGGTAAGACTCCGGCAGAGGCCAACGATTTCCCGGGGTTCATCGCCAACCGGATCCTGATGCCGATGATCAACGAGGCGGTATTCTGTCTCTACCAGGGGGTCGGCAAGGCCGAGGACATCGATACGGTGATGAAACTCGGCATGAACCACCCGCTCGGGCCGCTGGCCCTGGCCGATCTGATCGGACTCGATACCTGCCTGGCGATCATGGAGACCCTCTTCGATGGTTTCAAGGATCCGAAGTACCGACCCTGCCCGCTCCTGCGGAAATATGTCGAAGCCGGCTGGCTGGGCAGAAAATCCGGGAGAGGGTTTTTCACCTACTGAATCAACCTGCCCGGGCAGCGTCTGAACGAGGGGCCTCATATGGAAGAAATTCGCCTGGTGACACCACCCGAGGAACTGTACGCGAGGATCGGCGGACTGCAGCGGTCCCTGCAGCACAAGGGAATCGACGGCGCCCTGATCGTCCAGAAGACCGACCTGTTCTATTATGCCGCAACGGCACAGCAGGGCTGGTTGTACGTCCCGGCAGAGGGTGAACCGCTGCTGATGGTCTTCAAGGAATACCAGCGGGCGAAAAGCGAATCGGCTCTCTCGAACATCGTCTCTGTCGCCAGCCCCAAGAAGATCCCCCAGGCGATGGCGGACAGCGGTCTTTCGATGCCTGCACAGCTCGGCATGGAGCTTGATGTCCTGCCCGCCAACCTCTATTTCCAGTTCGCCGAAACCTTCAAGGGAGCCGACATTGTCGACGTGTCCACGGAGATCCGCCTGCAGCGTGCGGTGAAATCTCCCTACGAGATCGAGCTGGTCCGGCGGGCCGCCGCCTGCTCCGATGCCGTCGCCGCCCGGATGTCCGGTCTCCTGCGGGAAGGCAAGACCGAGGTGGAACTGGCCGGGGAACTCGAGGCCTATGCCAGGAGTCTTGGCCACCAGGGGATCGTCAGGATGCGGCTGTGGGGCAGCGAGCTGTTCTACGGTCACCTGATGGCAGGGTCGGAAGCGGCAGTGCCGAGTTATCTCGCCTCACCCACCGGTGGTAGCGGGGTCAGCCCGCTGGTCGGGCAGGGGGCGGGCTTCAGGAAAATCGCCAGGAACGAGCCCATCCTGCTCGATTATGTCTTCGCCCTCAACGGCTACATCTCCGACCACGCGCGAATTTTCGCTCTCGGTACCCTCCCTGACGAACTGCTGCGGGCCCATGCGGCGATGCTTGCGATCCAGGACGAAATCAAGGACTTGGCCGTGCCCGGGGCAATCAGCGGCGAGATCTATGAGCAGATGGTCATCTCCGCTGAACGCAGAGGCTACGGAGAGTGGTTCATGGGGGTCGGCGACCGCCGGATCAGGTTCACCGGGCATGGCGTGGGTCTTGAATTGGACGAGTTTCCCTTCCTGGCCAAGGGGCAGCGGCTTGCCCTTGCCGAGGGGATGATCATCGCGCTAGAACCCAAGGTCATCTTCCCCGGCAAAGGCGTGGTCGGCATCGAGAACACCATGCTGGTCACCGCCAGCGGCCTTGAACCGCTGACCAGGATCTCCGATGAAATCACCATGTTGGCCTGACGTCCCAACAGGGAGAAGAATATGCTGAAAGACGCCGCAAGCCCCGCCGAACTGGATCATCGGGATACCGCCCGTTTCATCCTCGATCTCTTTCACCGCACGATCATCCACCACGCCCTGTGGTTCGGCGAGGTCAGGCACCAGATGGGCATGGAACGGGCGCTGGAATTCCTGCATCAGGCAACAACGGCCAGCTACGGCACCCAGATGAAGCATCTCTCGCAGCTTCTCGGTTTCACGATGGACGGGGAAATCCCCGGGCCTCTGCTGGCAATGGATGGGAAAACACTTGCCCAACTGCGGGACAGGGTTGCCAAGAACTGGCTTGCCGGCGACGGGATCTGGTTCCAGACGATAGAAAGGGCGGAAGGCCTCAACGAAGCCAAGCGCTGCAATGATTCCTGCTGGGCCCAGTTCTCTCCCTTCGAGGCCTCCTCGATCAAGAAACTGCTGGGTCTCCCGGAACAGCCAGGGCTTGCCGGATTGAAACGGGCTCTGGCCTTCCGGGTCTACGGGCTTGTCAACGAGCAGTCCTTCAGCGATGAAACGCCAGGCAGCTTCATCTTCCAGATGAACGACTGCCGTGTACAAAGCGCCAGGAAAAGAAAGGGGCTTGCCGATTATCCCTGCAAATCAGCCGGTCTGGTGGAATACAGTTACTTCGCCAGGGCGATCGATGCCCGGATAAGGACGGAATGCATCGGCTGTCCGCCGGACAGTCACCCAGAGGAATGGTTCTGCGCCTGGAAATTTTCCCTGGCCGGGTAGAACGGGCGGCTCCGCGCCGCTTTCTGCGATTTTATCCCAGAACGTATTGGAGAAAACATGGAGTACAGCAACATTCTATTGGAAACGGATGGTCCGTTGGCAACGGTGACCATCAATCGTCCGAAAGTCCTCAACGCCCTCAACTACGACACCCTCAAGGAGCTCAAGGAATGCTTTGAGCAGATCGCAACAGACAAGGCGATCCGGGTTGTCATCCTCACCGGCGCAGGCGAAAAATCCTTTGTCGCCGGTGCGGATATTTCGTTTATGAAAGCTTTGAGTCCGCTTGCGGCCCGCTCCTTCGCCACCCTCGGCCAGGAGGTGATGAATTGCATCGAGCAGGTCGACACTCCGGTGATTGCCGCAGTCAACGGGTTTGCCCTCGGCGGTGGCTGCGAGCTGGCCCTGGCTTGCGATATCCGCGTTGCCAGCGAGAATGCCCGTTTCGGCCAGCCCGAGGTCAACCTTGGTGTCGTCCCGGGCTTTGGCGGCACCCAGCGCCTGCCTCGCCTTGTAGGTAAGGGCCATGCCTGCGAACTGCTCTTCTCCGGCGACATCATCGATGCCGCTGAGGCAGCACG
>CAYYWK010000049.1:0-10194 GCA_964475345.1 uncultured Desulfobulbus sp. | reverse complement strand
AGACCGCATAGCAATTAACTCTTTTATGTGCGCAGATTCAAGTCTATCCTCATATTCAGAAGAAAAATGGCCCTTGCTGCAGTTTGTGTACTGCTCTGGGTCAGCACCTTAGAATTTCCCGCCAGTATTTCGTGCGGAATTCAGAATTACTGTTATTATCTGCAGTTTTTCCAGGACAGGGTGACTCTGAACGATTCGGCACCGCGAACCGCACCTCTCACCACGACGATTCCACCACGACATCTTGATGTCCTGACCAGGTTTTTCTCTCGCGAAATAGGCAAAGCCTTTCCAGACATGCTCCATTTGGGTCATAACACATCTTCTGGGCCGATCAGCTTTCTCTCACTTCTGTATTGTTTTCCTCATCGTCCTCATATGCAGCGATCCTGATCTTTCCATTGAAACTGGTATATGCATGGGCAATCGTCATGAATTTTCATTGAAAAACTACTTTACAAAAGCTCTAAAGGTAATTAACTGAAAGGTTAAATACTCAACCCCACAAGGAAGCATGTATGAAAGAAGAACAGATTGACGCCGTATCAAAACTCCTCAAGTCAATGTCGCATCCTATTCGTCTTAAAATTCTCTGTCTGCTTCAGGAGCAGGAAATGTCAGTGGGAGAAATCAGGGACAGTGTCAAAACCACCAATGCAAACGTCTCGCAGCATCTCAACATCCTGCGCAGTCAGGGGATCATAGATTTTCGCAAGGACGCGAATTTCATTTACAATAGAATCACGGACAAACGCATCCTCGAACTTATTCAGAAAATGCGGTCACTGTTTTGTCCAGATGTTTGACAGGAAAATCTGCGAGATACTTTCAAAAACTCTTCTTGGGAGACACCATGATAATAGTGGACTGGATTCACACTCTGGCTGGTTCTTTTATCCTCCTCAGCCTTGCTCTCGGCGTCGAGGCGAGTCCGTTTTTTCTCAGTAAATTCTGGCTCTTTTTCACCGCCTTTGTCGGTCTCAACCTCTTTCAGTTCGGGATTTCCAAATTCTGTCCGATGGCATACATATTGAAGCGTCTGGGAGTGCCGGACACACGGAACTAGCCAGGGAAAACCGCAGTTGCCGTCATTTGACAAGCATTTTCGCGCTACACGAAGCCTGCCAGCAGCAATCGTGCTGAGCGCAAAGATCCCTCCGCTGAAAACAGGGCTCATACCCTTCTTTTTCCTGAATGCTGCAAATCAGTTCCGAGAGTTTAATTCCTTTGCATTGCGGCAAATCGAACTTCAGCGCCTTTTTCCTTGCCAGTGAAAACAATTTTGGCCCTTTGAGATATCCTCGCCTTGCCATACCAACCTCCCCTGCCGTCAAAACCTGCATCAGATGCAGTTTTATATCGGCAAGATATGAAACTCCTCGCGAATAAGATGCCGCCCTTTCAGGACCACACCGGTTCTCCCGTCAATCGAAACTTCGTCGCCGAAACTGATCTGGGTTCCTCCAATTTCACAATACTGTCCTGTATCATACACTCTCAATGATTTACATCCAACAACACAGGTTTTTTCCAGGCGGACCGCGACCACGGATGCATGTGAAGTTTGCCCCCCTCTTGAAGTCAGCAATCCATCTGCCATGTTGATCACCTTGATATCCTCAGGGACTGTATCCTGACGGACAAGGATCAATGGTCTTTCCGGAAAACGCCTTCGCAATTCATTGATATTTTCTTCAGTGAAAACGGCAAGGCCAGACAGAGCCGAACCGGACACGCCGATGCCCTGCCCGAGGTGGGACAATTCGAGCTCAGGGCTTTCAACGAAGACATTGAGGTGCTCCTTCTTTTTGATGGTTATCATATCCCTGGTCTGCAGCAGGTAAAGATCTTCCGGCTTGGGACCTTCGAAGGTAAACTCTATCTCTTGCGGGTTCCAGCGCTTCTCATACACGAGTTCCCGAGATATCTCCAGCAGTTTGGCGTAAATGGCAGGGAACCGCCGCTCAAGAGTATCTTCTGCCGCCCGGCCATCAAGCTGAGCCTGTTCCATCGATATCGCACAACTGGTGACCAGCCCGGAAACGATATCCTCTCCCTGATCGCCATAGGCGTAGTCCCCCCAAAGCGCCACACGGTGAACTTTGCGATAGGGGTGGGAAGTGAATACCACCCCGGAGCCGGCAGTATCGCTGCGGTTGCCGAAGACCATCGCCTGAACAATCACTGCCGTTCCCCAGGCATCGGAAACATCCATGATCTTCCTGTAATCAATGGCTTTCTCCGTATCCCAGGAATCGAGCACGAGTTCGATGGCGTTGACCAGTTGCAGCCAAGGGTCATCAGGTATGCCGAGCCCCCGTTTTCGAATGAGCTTCTGATACGACAAAGCCAGTTCACGCATCTGGTCCGGCCGAAATTGTCTTTTCAGGCTCACGTTGTATTTGGCCTTTGCCTCGTCCATCAGGAACTGAAAGTCCTCCCGTTCCATCCCGGAGACCATCGCCCATGACTGCAGAAACCGCCGATAATTATCCCAAGCCAGGTAGGCATTGTCATGGCGCTCGACATATTCTTCGATCAAATCCTCGTTGAAACCGACGTTATGGACAGTCGCCATCATTCCCGGCATGGAAATCGCTCCCCCACTGCGCACCGAGAGCAGCAGAGGCGCATCCGGAGAACCGAACACCTTGCCGGTGAGTCGTTCGACCTCGTTCAGAGCGGCTCGTATCCGGCGCATGAATTCCTCTCTGGCCTGTGAGAAACCAAAGACGATGTCGCGACAGCGAAAAACTTCCGTGGTGATGACAAAAGCGGGGGGCACCGGTTTATCATCCGAGATCAGGGTCGCAAGATTATATCCCTTGTTGCCGAGATGAATCAGGTTATGGGTAAATGGGTTGAGCCGGTGGAGGAGTGACAGCGCTTTATCTGGGTTGTAGGTCATCAACAGGTCAAGCCGATTCTGATCCAGAATGGTTTTCTGGTTCTCCAGGGTCTGAATGATCCGCAGTATGAAATTGTCAAGATGCTGCAAACCGAACGTGGAGGCGATCAGGTCTCGGAGAAAGGCCTCTGACAATCGCTGCACGGAAGTGCCGACTTCTCCGTCGTCATAAAGGCTCTGGAATTTCGGCAATAAATTTTCCCGACCGATCTGGGGTATGATCAGTGAGAGGTTGTTCTGATGGTTGTTGGTGTAATAGGCATAAATGACGTCCTTTACGCCTTCCGAAAGTCCCCGGAAGATATCAAGGTACTGGGTGTAGGAAAAACGTCGGACCTTGAGAGAACTCGACAGCAGGGAAAGGTATGTATTCAGGCGGCGAGAGGAGATGCCATCGATCCGAAGCGCCTGCATGAACAGTTTGATCGAACGGACAATGCTGAAGAAAGTGGCCTGGGTGATGAAGGTCAGGTTGACAGTCTCCGACAGTTTTTCCAGATAGATGTTAGCCAGGTTTTCCAGACGGAACGTCAGACTGAGGGCATCGAACTTCCGTTCCTTGTATCTGCCGTATACCGAGGGGATGTCGACCGCGATATGACGTTTATAATAAATATCCTCCCGTGCTTCGAATTTCTCGGGTGAGAGAATAATTTCTTTCAACCCTTCGAGGGCGTCGAGCAATGCTTCAAGGCAGTTCTCCGTATCGGAATGCTCGAGATTGACCAGCAATTTTTCCATTTCGGGGAAACCGTCATGTACGGCCTGAAGCAATTCCGACCGCAGTTCCTGGAAGCCGAGCATGTACTTCTTGTACAGAAGCTTATACATCTTGACCAGCAATTCAAACCGGCGGACCTCCCTTCCCTCAAGATCCGACTGACGAGCGAGAAACTCAGCCAAAGCTGCCTGTTCCAGGCCCAGCACGTCCTGAATCCGCCTGAGCGGCATCTCCTCCCAAAGTCTCTGCATCAACAGATGCTGATCGTCGATGAACGGGCCGCTCAACTGCACCTGTTTGTAAACCTCAACCGGGAGATACGGCAGCAGCAGATTCTGATCCTTCGTCTTCCAGAAAAGGAATATTGCCTGAATGAAATCGACTATCAGGTTGGAGCTTTCAACATGCCCCTGCTTTCTCAGGAAATGGATCAGCACATCCTTGCGCCGGTGTATTTCGTCAAGTTCTGTCGAGACATCCCGTAACTCGCCTTCCGAACCGATCTCGTTATAAAAGACCGGCATCAGCTTGGTGAACTGCTTCGCCAGATTGTAAATCGGTTCGATCGGGTGGTTCAGCAGTTCGGTGATGTCCCGTTGGAAAAGATCCGTATCCTTGACGCAGGTACCGGACAGCTTGAGATGGATGATCAGGGCTGAAAAGAGCGTTGAGCACCATTTGGGCTCACGCATGATCAAGTGCAACCAGACTCTGATATTGCTCAGGTGAGCCGGGTTGGCCAGCGGCTGCCAGTCCTCATCCACACCTGTAACGTTGGCATGCTGGAAACCGAAGCGCACAACTCCCCAGAGAAAGGCTTCAACCATCCGGCTGTTGCCGCGGTCAAAAACCTCGCCGCCCAATACCTGGATGCACTGCAGTGAGGTATGGGGATACTTGCGGACATTGACCTTCAACAATTGGAAAGTAATGAGCAGGAACTCTTCTATCTCCTCGAAACTTTGCTGACGTATCAATTGGACAAGGCTGCGATTGATCTCCCGCAGCATCTCCTCATGGATCAGGTGCAGACCGGCAGTATCCATGATCTTGAACAGAAACAGCAGCTTCTCATTCTCGACACCATGATAGATAGGCGAGCGCTGCTTCTCCCAGCCATGCCTTTCTTGCAATTGTTCGACCAGCAGGGCAGGAATATCCCTGTAATGCTTAACTATATCTACTCCAGCCGGTAATTCCAGAAGACTGCGAAGACTTCCTAACGGGTTATTCTTGAGATCCAGGCTTTTGAGGTCGGACAGATACATCTGTAAGGACGCGTGGGATATCCTGTCGAAAATTGCACAGGAGCTGAAGTCTTCAGCATCGATGCCACATCGTTCAAGAAACCATGGCAGCGGGTCGTCCTCCTGCAGCCAGTACTGATACGTTCGCTGCTGGATGGTGCTGATAAATTCAGCAAGCGGGACGAGATCAAAGCATGACAGATCCTCACCGACCAGTTCAAGGAGGCGATTTGCAACTTTTCTGACTGGATGCTGCCCATGAACTATATGGTTCAGGAGAGGATTTTCCTCTTCGCCAGCCTGCCGCAGCTTGTCAAACAATTCGTTGAGTGGGACGGCAAAACGGCAGAGATCGTCTGCAGTGAGCAGAGATGACATCTTCTCAAGCCAGAGCACCAGTGCTCCAGCTGCCTGATCGAGCAATCCGGGGCTGCGCCGGGACTCTTCAATGGCATCGAAAAAAATCCGGGAGACGAGCCGGAACACTTCCGGTCCCTGCTGATGCCCAAGAATATGGCCGCTGTTTTTCAGGACAAAACTGCGGAGCTGCGGAAGGATCAGATTCCAGTTCCGGAATGGATGACAGATCTCGTAGAGCAACTTCTCAAGCCCTGCATGGATTCCCTTGTATTTCCTGAAGACCTCGAGAATCAGCTGCAGATCGTTTGTGATCACAACCTCTCCTGCAGTCTCCAGCAGGTTGGCCCGCAGGGCATCAGATTCAATGCCGGGATCGCTGTTGAGTGATTCCATACTGTTGTGCATGAAAAGTGGACGCGATCAGAGCGGCTTATTGGCTTCCATGTGAAGGATCAGGTCAAGCATGCGGTTGGAGTATCCCCATTCATTGTCATACCAGCTCATAACCTTGACTGTCCGCCCGATAACCTTGGTGCATTTGCCATCAACGATAGAGGAGTGATTGTCTCCCTGGAAGTCAATGGAGACCAACGGCAGATCAGTATACCCCAAATACCGATTCACTGACCCGCGGAGGACCTGGTTGACCTCATCCACAGTCGTGTCCCGCTCGACTTCCATTACCGCATCAACGATGGAAACTGTCGGAGTCGGCACCCTGATCGCCAGTCCATCGAATTTTCCCTTGAGTTCCGGAATAACGAGAGAAACCGCCGCAGCCGCTCCGGTTTTGGTTGGGATCATCGACAGACCTGCGGCCCTGGCCCGACGCAGGTCAGAATGCGGGAAATCAAGCAGCCGCTGATCACCGGTGTAGGCATGGACAGTGGTCATCAACCCTCTGGTGATGCCGAAATTATCCAGTATAACCTTGGCTACCGGGGCAAGGCAATTGGTGGTGCAAGAGGCGTTGGACACGATATGGTGCGAAACTGGATCGTATTCATCCTCATTTACCCCCATGACAAAGGTTTTCACTCCCCCCTTGGCCGGAGCGGATATGATAACCTTGCTGGCACCAGCATCAATATGGGCTTGAGCTGATTCACCATCAACGAAAAACCCGGTGCACTCGGCTACATATTCAGCGCCAAAGTCCTTCCAGGGAATTTCTGCGGGGTTGCGGTGACTCGACACGGCTATATGACGGCCGTTAACCAGGATGCCACGCTCATCAGCGCTCACCTCCCTGTCAAAAGTCCCCATCACCGAGTCGTATTTCAGCAAATGAGCCAGCGTGGCGTTATCAGTCAGATCATTGATTGCCACAACTTCAATGTCAGCAAAGACCGGATCCTTGCTCATCGCTCTGAAGATGTTTCTTCCTATCCTTCCAAAACCGTTAATTCCAATTTTCACTGACATACATTCCTCCTCTCCATATATTATTCTGCCACCTGAACGTCTTGCGTATACGGACTGCCGACCCATCGCAGCAGTCTGGCCTTTTCATAGAGTTGCTGGTACGCCTGCATGACTTGATTCCATGTGTGCTTTTCGCGAATCCGCATTACCGCCTCCTGCTGCATGCTCCGCAACATCTTCGGTGCTGAAAATAGTGCAATCGCCCTCTCCAGGGCTTTTTCCAGTTCCTCCGTGCCACCGCGGTAGGCTAAACCGGTTTTGCCGTCGACAACCTTGACCAGCCCTCCCACATGATGGACGATCGGGATATTACCGAAAAGCTGAGCAATGTAGTCTGTCAGTCCACACGGCTCATATCGTGATGGAATGACAAAAAAATCACCTGCAGCGTAGACCTGTTTCGCTACTCTCGGGCTGTATCCGCGCAAAAAGCAGATACGCCCTGCCAGACCCGCAACGGCTGACAGCTCCCGAATCCTTCGTTCCTCCACTGCATCGCCATTGCCAAGTAGTAACGCCTGGCAGTCGCTGTGACGCTGCATGAAATTGTTCAATGCGATGCTGAGAATATCCACCCCTTTTTGCTCGCTTAACCTGCCGATAAAAGTAAAAAGGGGCAATTTCTCATTTTCCTCCAGGGAACCGATCACTTCAAGATCCCCTGGCATTTGCCCTTTACCGATCGCTTCCAACAGTGCTTTCTTGCACAAGATTTTACCGGCAAGCGAGTCCGCCGGATCGGCCGGATCGAAAGCGCTGGCAATGCCTGTTTTTTCGGGGACAGAAGGGTCGAAATCGTCAGGATCGATGCCATTGGTGACACCTTCAATTCGTACCCCTCTTTGGGCCAGCAAGTGGCCAAGCCAGCCAGTCAAGCGGTCATTGTCAGTTTTCTGCAGTTCCCTGGCATAGTTCTCACTGACAGTGTTCAACACGGCATGGTGACTGGCGGCGAGAAATGGATCAAACGCTGCATTGAGACAGTTGGATTCAATGCAATCCCGCGGCAGACCGGTGATGGCACGGGCAAACGGCAGATCAGCAACCTCCTGGTGGTATCCGATACCTGCATTGTGCAAGGTCACAAGGCAACCTGTACTCCTGAAATAACTCCTAAAACCCGGGCATTCGCTGATTATCGCCGGTAGAATCGCGGTATGCCCATCATGGCAGTGAATGACATCCGGGTGCTCACCCAACAGAATCATCAATTCCAAAGCGGCCTTCTGCAGCAGAATATTCATCGCGAAATAGTCAAAATGCCCAGAACCGGCCAGCTTCCACCTCTCCGTTGCCTCTTCCTGCCTGGTGTACGTATACACATCCCCCTTTTCCGTGAAACGTCGTGCTTCCAGCAGATATACGACCACGCCAGCCTTCGTGCAGGTCCAGACCCGGACATCTTCTCTCCGTTCCTCTTTCGTGTAGTTCATGTCTACCGGGAACTGCAGCACACCTTGCGCATGAGGATCTCTCATTAACCTGAAACCAATTCTCTCCGGATCGATAAATCCGTATAACGGGAGAATTACTCGAACATCACAGCTCTTACGAACAACGAAGCTCTCAGCAAGCTGCTTGCACACATCCTTGACTCCTCCGGCTCCGGCAATTTCGCCGTATTCCCGGGTGAGCATCCAGATCTTGCGGATGGTTTGGATTGGTTCTTTGTTCTGCATCATTCTCTTAAAAACTGGTGCATCGCTGACGGAGAAGATGATCCACCAGCGTCAGACGAACCATCGCCTCACAAACGGGTATGATCCGGGGGATAGCGGATATATCATGTCGACCGCCGACTTTGATGCGCACCTCTTCGCCTGCACGATTGACGGTACGCTGCTCTACCGCAACAGATGGGATAGGTTTCACAGCCACCCGAATGACCAGTTCCTGGCCACTTGATATGCCCGCCAGAATGCCCCCGGCGTTGTTGCTTGCAAAGCCTCCCTTGTGCATACTATCATTGTTTTCCGATCCCAGCAAATCAGCAACGGCGAACCCCGCACCGAATTCGACTCCCTTGACCGCTCCAATCGACATCAGACCATGAGCCAGTTCTGCTTCGAGTTTATCGAAGACTGGCTCCCCCAGACCCGGGGGGCAGGTGGCCAGGATTTCAACAATTCCACCGACAGTGTCGCCAAGACTGCGAACCTCCCGAATCCGCTTGTCCATTCGTTCGGCAGCCTCAGGATCCGGGCAATACAAAGGATTATTGTTAACCTCGCGATAATCGCGGGTGGCGACCTGAATCCCCCCAAGTGCTACGGTATACGCAAAGACCTTTATGCCATGATGTTCCAGAACCTGGGCCGCAACAGCGCCGGCTGCCACTCGGGCTGCCGTCTCTCTGGCTGATGCTCGCCCTCCTCCGCGATGATCGCGAATCCCGTATTTTGCCTGATACGTATAATCACCATGACCGGGACGGAAGACATCACAGAGATTCTCGTATGATTTCGAGTGTGCATCTTGGTTGTAGATAATCATTGCAATAGGCGTCCCCGTCGTTCTGTCTATTCCTTCCTTTTCCTTGGTCAGTATGCCCGAGAGTATTTCGATCCTGTCAGGCTCATTTCTCGGGCTTGAAGCCCCTCCCTGTCCAGGTCGCCTCCTTGCCATCTCCTGCTGCAGCTTTGCAGTATCCAATATCATTCCGGCTGGACAGCCATCAATAACCGCTCCAACTGCCCTGCCATGCGATTCTCCCCAGGTTGTCACTCGAAACACTTTGCCAAAGCTATTGCCTGCCATCACATATCCTCTTTATTCAGTCAATGATTGTAGGTTCGCAGTCTTTTTCTTAGAGGCCATTATGGATTCCGCAACTGTCATCACACCATTGTCAACGGTGCGATTCTTAGAATGCAGTTACCGAAAGACCGTTCATAACCTATCCGCCGCTAGGCTAATCGTTGAAAAACAGCCGAAGCAGCTGCGAGATTCTATCTTCCAGTCGAGGTATTTCCACTGAACCCGCCACACCTCAAATCAGGAAGAAACACTAGCACGTAATTGCGAAACTCAGCAATACATACCATCCATTCGAATCTATTCAATATTCCCATCCACAGCCATTGACGATGGAATGAAATGGACATATAATCGGACTATACGTCATCAGATGGGTCTCACTCCACTCATAATCTGTTGCTCCGGCCAAACAACCCGCAGAAAAAGGGTTTGCTCTGGCCGGTTTTGATTTACGGCACCAATTAACAACTGTATTCGGCGTTTGAGAAAAGCATGGCTGGCGGTCGACTGGAAATATCCACACGGAAAAAGACGGAGTTTGTTGATATCACGCACCTTGCTGACACTCTGCTGCCGGCATCAGCCCTCTATGGCGTGCTTTATCTCTTCAACCCGCATACCACAGCAGGGTTGACCATCAATGAGGGGGCAGACCCTGACGTCTCGCGTGACATCATCTCGGGATTATCAGCAATAGTTCCCGCCCATCTGCCATTCAGGCATGCAGAAGGCAACTCTCCATCTCACATAATGGCCTCATTGATAGGTTCATCGCT
>CAYYWK010000048.1:0-10229 GCA_964475345.1 uncultured Desulfobulbus sp. | reverse complement strand
AATGACAGGGGTCCCCTATTATTTGCTCTTTGTTTTTGATTGTAATTTTAGATCGAACTTATCTTTATTAATGATAAAACGCTCGTGTGTGCCTTTCGTAATGAGGTCAATGCCATCATGTGCCTCAACCTCGAAAACCAATCGTCTGCCATCCACCTCCACGAGCCTGACTTTGGTGGTGACATCAAGCATCGGTGGGGTCGCTGCAAGGTGGTTGACGTTAATACGGGTACCGACAGTTTGTTCTTCCGGCCAATCCAGGAAGGGTTTTACAGCCTGGATGCAGGTCCATTCAATCAAACCGACCATGTAGCCTGTGGCAAATACATTTGGCATAATCTGAAATTCACTTGCCTCCGGATACAAAGCCGGAACTGTCTTTGATTCAGCAATTGTAAAGGTAAACTCATGTTCAACTCCAGGCCGCAAAGTATCTTTCATGGTGTCCCTCTTGAGTGATTGGTTATGATTTTTTGTTAAATAATGAAATAATAGGGATCTGTCCCCTATAAATAAAAGGGGTCTGTCCACAATTTTTCAACCGTTACAACCGCCTTTTGGAGAACGCAGAAAGGTTAAGTAGCTCGGTCAACAGTGATATCCAGCCGTTATTCAGTTCTGAATCTACAAGTATTGCATACACTCAGGATGGGGCATTGGACAACCTTTAAACGAAAGCCTAGGAAATGCGGCTTTCACCTGCCTGGGAAGTAGATTCCTTGATTCTCCTTGTTACTTGTCCGGCAGAGCTTCCCAACAATATGAACAGACAAGCACTCATATACAAAGCAAAAAAGCTGATTGTCCAAAAGAATTCTACCACGGTGTGGGTAGACCTCCTTGGCAATAACCCACCATTGGCGGTTCTTTGGGTCCGTTGACCAGCATCACAGCCAGAAAGGAAAGCCCCCTACCGGGGACCCTAATTCCGGGTCAATGTAAATAAATAATATAAATACAGTGCGTTGCGATAAATAGTCCAATGATGATATATCTTTTGCCAATTTTAGCTTCGTCTGGCTGAATCATCTGAATGACATATCATATGAAGAATGATTTCTTCAGCCAAAATGAGCTGAAAAAAGTAGCTCAATGATTTCAAACAGTTATGAAAATTTCTTTGAAATATTAAATTATATAATTTCAATATCTTGGATATATAAGCCATATTCATATCTGAAATGAATCTCAGATCGAATTGATATTTTATGGGACTTTGTCTCCAACCGGAAGGCAATTTACTTTATTGCCCCGGATTTTTCTTTAGTGTTAGGATGTTGTGAAAATTCAAGGACTCTAAGAATGATTTATTAAGAAACAATGCCATTTTTCTATATAAGACTCTTAAGAAAATTTGATGGCAGAGGAAAAGAATGAAAATTCTCACTTGGAATTGCAACGGTGCATTCCGAAAAAAGGTTGATCTTGTTTCCTCTTTTGCCTGTGATTTGTATGTCATCCAAGAGTGTGAAGATCCATCACGCATCACCAAATCAACACCTGAATATAAGGAATTCACTCAAAACCACCTTTGGGTTGGGGAGAACAAAAATAAGGGGCTGGGAGTATTTGCTAAGAGCTCATCAACGATAACAAAATCAGACTTAGACCTTGCCTTTGGCCATCATCATCTCAAGTGGTTCTTGCCATTCTCAATTGAGGAGCGATTGGATTTTGTGGCTGCTTGGGCTCATTTTGGCGATACTGGAAAATTCAGATATATTGGGCAATTTTACAAGTTTCTCCTCAACAATCCTGATGAAATTAACAAGCGAATCTTCCTTGGAGACCTAAACAGCAATTCGATCTGGGACTACAAACGTTCAGAGGGGGACCATTCGACCTGCGTCAGAATACTCAAAGACCAAGGCATCCATAGCGTATACCATTTGCGATCTGGTGAAGAACAAGGAAAGGAGACAAAGCCAACATTTCTACTTCAAAAAAACAGGTCGAAGCTCTACCACATAGACTACATATTCGCTCCTTTGAAATACATCGAAGCTACGAAATCGTTTGAAGTTCTTGACTTTGACAATTGGACTGAATACAGCGATCATGTTCCAATAATCTGGGAAATAGATCAAAGGTCGGCCTAAGGTTGCAAGACAGTAAAAAAAGAAGGAGAGCTGCCACAAGGCAGTCTCTCCTTCTTTTTTTTATCCTCTTGTCCAGCTTGGACCCTAATTGGACCCTGGAACAAAAAAAGGACTTAGAGAATTATCTCTAAGTCCTTGAAATATCTGGTCGGGATGAGAGGATTTGAACCTCCGGCCCCCTGAACCCCATTCAGGTGCGCTACCAGACTGCGCTACATCCCGCCGTGCAGTGTCGCTCTATGTACCATGCGCCATCCCGGCTGTCAACAGAAGGAGTACCGGCGGGCTCAGGCTCTTTTGCCATTCAGGAACTGCTGCAGGCTCTGCAGTTCCGACTTGATCCGCCCGAGGGTCAGCGTCGTGCCTTCCGGCTCGCGGTGCGCCGCAAGAAGGCGCGTGTCATCATGGTTTGCATGATGGTTGTGGTGATTATCGGGCACGGCCTCGTGCGGCCCTGTCTGGTCTGCGAGGTATTTCCTGGCGCCGGCGATGGTGTAGCGCTGTTCGTGGAGGAGTTCCTTCAGCTTGAGGATGAACTCGACGTCCACCCGGCGGTAGAGGCGCTGTTTGGAGTTGGCCCGCTTGGGGTGGATGGCGCTGAATTCGCTTTCCCAGTAACGGAGCACATGCGGAGGCACGCCGGCCAGTTTTGCCACTTCGCCGATCTTAAAATAGAGCTTGTCTGGAATCTCCACGTTCATGTCACCAGCCGAACTCAGTGCAAGATGGGAAGGGGAGAACTACCTGTTGAGTTCTTCCCTCAGTTGCCTGCTTGGCCTGAAGCTGACAGTCTGCCTCTTCTTGATCGTAATGGCTTCGCCGGTGCGGGGGTTCCGGCCGTTCCTCGGCGATTTGTTGCGGATGGAAAACGTGCCGAAATGCACGATCTTGATCGGTTCTCCCGACAGCAGGAACCCTTTCATCGTCTCGAAAACGGAATCGACGATATCGGCACAGGCGCTCTGGGAAAAACCGAGACGCTCGACGACGGCTTCGGCCAGTTCTTTTCGGGTCAGGTTGGCAGTTGTAGTTTCAGGCATCGCGCAAGCTCGCTCCAAATTTATCCGTCAGCAAGTCTACTATCTTTCTGTTGGATTTTTCAACATTCTTTTCTGTGAGGGTCTTTGTCGCCGAACGGAAAACGACCGATATGGCGACGCTTTTATAACCGCTTTTGATGTTCTTGCCCTGGTACACGTCAAAGATGGTGACGTCTTCGATCAGAGGATCCCGGCTGTTGCGGATGGCCAGGATCATCTCGCCGGCGGCTATGGCGGCGGGTACGACGAGAGCCATGTCGCGCTTGACGGAGGGATAGACCGGCAGGGCGGCGAAGGATTTCGGGGACGAGGGCAGTGTGCACAGGACATCAAAATCGATATCGAAGAAGTAGACGTCGTGCTTGATGCCGAATCCTCGCAACACCTCGGGACGAACCCTGCCGAGGCAGCCGACGATGGCGTCCTGACGACAGATCAGCAGGAATTCGCCAGGCGTTGCAAAGCGCTCGACCTCGCCCGGCGCCGGAATCCTGAACTCGACGCGGTCCGGGGAACCAGGTAGGTTGAGGCGCATCTGGGCAAGGATATATTCGACGGCACCCTTGGCGTCAAGGATATCGACATCCTGTTCCTTGAAATGCAGGGGGGAGTTGGAGCCGTGGCGATTGCCGGTCAGCACCCCGGCCAGGCGGGTGTTCTCGTTGGGCAGGGTCGCCTGCCCGGTTGCGATGAACACCTTGCCGATCTCGAAGAGCTTTGCCGATGTCATCTGGAAGCGGATGTTCCGGTCGACGTTTTCGAGCAGGCCGGGCAGCAGCGAGGTCCGCATGATGCCCTGTTCCTCGCTCAACGGGTTGAGCAGGCGGACGAACCGGCGTCGTGCGTCGTCCTCGGGCAGTTGCAGGATGTCGGGGTACCGTTCGCTGCTGAAGCTGTAATTGATGGCCTCACTGAAGCCGACAGCTGTCAGTCTTTCGCAGATGGCGGCGCGCTTCAGCCGCCCCTGGTCCTGTTCGGGGTAGCTCAGGCTGACCTGCGGCAGGCTCACCGGGATATTGTTGTACCCGTGCAGGCGGGCGATTTCTTCGATGAGATCTGCTTCCCGTTCGATGTCGATCCGCAACGAGGGCGGTTCCACCTGCAGGGTGTCATCGTTTTCCCGGGTGCAGCGGATGCCGATCGATTCCAGGAGGGCGGCGATCTTGCCGGCGTCGAGGTCGACGCCGATGAGCGAGCAGGCCCTGGAGACGCGCAGCGGCAGAACACGGCGCGGCTGACGGCCCGGATAGACGTCATGGCCGGCCAGTTCGGCGGTGCCCCCCGCCAGTTCGCAGAGCAGCTGGACGGCCCGGTCCATGGCGTTGCAGACGCCTTCCGGATCGACACCGCGTTCGAAGCGGTAGGAGGCGTCGGTGGCGAGATTGAGCTGGCGGGCGGTTTTGCGGATCGAAACGGGATTGAAACAGGCGCTTTCCAGCAGCACGGTGGTGGTGGCTTCCGTGACTTCCGAGTTCATGCCGCCCATGATGCCGGCCATGGCGACGGGCTTTCTGCCATCGCAGATCAGCAGCATGTCGGGGTTGAGCTGTCGCTCGGTGCCGTCAAGGGTGATGAAAACCGTTTCGCCGGGGCGCGGCCGGCGGACGATGATCCTGCCATCCTCGAGGTTGTCGAAGTCGAAGGCGTGCAGCGGCTGTCCGTACTCCATCATCACGAAGTTGGTGACGTCGACGACGTTGTTGATCGGCCTGCGGCCGATGGCCGTCAGACGGTTGCGCAGCCATAACGGCGACGGGCCGATCCTGACCCCTTCTATCAGGCGGGCGGCATATCTCGGGCAGAGATCGGGCGACTCGATATCGACCTTGAATTTTTTGCTGGCCGTGTCGACCTGGGCATTTTCCACGGGCAGGCGCAGCCGTCGCTGCAGCTTGCCGGCGATCTCGCGGGCGATGCCGATGACCGACGCGCAGTCGGGGCGGTTCGGGGTCAGGTCGACCTCGATCATCGTGTCTTCAAGTCCCATCGCGGCGATGAAGGACTGGCCAGGGGCGGTGTGTTCCGGCAGTTCGATGATGCCGGTGTGGGAGTCGCTCAGGGCCAGTTCGCGCTCGGAGCAGAGCATCCCGCAGGACTCGACGCCGCGGACCTTCGATTTCTTGATCTTGAAATCTCCGGGAAGGGTTGTCCCCGGCAGGGCGACGACGGTATTGAGGCCGGCCCGCGCATTCGGTGCGCCGCAGACAATCTGCAGGGTTTCCTCACCGACGGCCACCTGGCAGAGCGTCAGCTTGTCGGCATCGGGATGCGGCTGGGCAGAGACGATGGTGGCCGTTTTCAGCGTCGCCAGGTCCTGATGCAGCGGGACCACCGCGTCCACCTCCAGGCCCAGCATGGTCAGGTGATCGGCCAGCTGTTCGGCGGAGACGCCGTTGGTATCCACATAGTGATTCAACCAGTCAATCGTGAACTTCATGGCAGTATTCGCATAGAGAGTGGAAGCGTTTAGAACTGCGAGAGGAAACGTTGGTCGTTTTCATAGTAGAGACGGATGTCGTCGATGCCATATTTGAGCATGGCGATCCGCTCGACGCCGAGACCGAAGGCGAAGCCGCTGTACACTTCAGGGTCGTAACCGACCATCTTGAAGACCTCCGGGTCGATCATCCCGGAACCGAGAATCTCCAGCCAGCCGGAGCGTTTGCAGACACGGCAGCCTTTGCCGCCGCAGATGACGCAGGCGATGTCGACCTCGGCGCTCGGTTCGGTGAACGGGAAGAAGCTGGGTCTGAATCGCAGCGGCAGGTCTCGCTCGAACATCTTCTGGGTGAAAACCGTCAGGACGCCCTTGAGATCGGCGAAAGAGACGTTTGTATCGACCAGGAAGCCTTCCACCTGATGAAACATCGGCGTGTGGGTGATATCGGAGTCGCAGCGGTAGACCTTGCCGGGGGCAATGACCCGCAGCGGCGGCTGGCGGGTTTCCATGATCCGGGCCTGCATCGGCGAGGTGTGGGTGCGCAGCAGGATCGAATCGCTGATGTAGAAGGTGTCGTGCATGTCCCTGGCCGGATGGTGGGCAGGGATGTTGAGGGCCTCGAAGTTGTAATAGTCGAGTTCGACATCGGGGCCTTCGGCCACCGAGAAGCCGAGGTTTTCGAAGATCGTGCAGATCTCCTGCATGATCTGGGTGACCGGGTGCAGCCTTCCGGCCGCCTGAACCCGGCCGGGCAGGCTGAGGTCGGGGCGCGAGGCGTCATCAAAGGCTGCAGTCGCAGCCTGGCGGATGCTTTCCTGGCGTTGCTCGAACAGCTGCTCGATCTCGTTCCTGATGCTGTTGGCCAGCTGGCCGAGACGCGGCCGGTCAGCTTCGGATACCGTCCCCAGCTGCCGCAGCATCAGGCTGAACTGCCCTTTGCGGCCGAGGTAGCGGATGCGGAAATCCTCAAGCTGGCTGCTCTCGCTGATGCCGGCAAGCTCCTGCCGGGCCTCGCGGTCCAGACTCTGTAACTCGTGTTCCATGGGAGTGGTTGGCATATGTGCTCAATGAAACAGCATGCCGGCCAGTGGTTTCACTGAAACCACCGCCGGCATGCACGAAAATACAGGAAAAGCGGGATGTTGATCAGGCGTTGGCTTCTTTGGCGATCGTCACCAGCTTGGAAAAGGCTGTGGCGTCAAGAATGGCCATGTTGCTCAGAACCTTGCGATCGAGTTCGATCCCGGCCTTTTTCAGGCCACCCATGAATTTGCTGTAGCTGATGTCGTTCATGTCGGCACCCGCATTGATGCGGGCTATCCACAGGCGCCGGAAGTCGCGTTTTTTCGCCTTGCGGTCGCGGTAGGCGTAGTTGAGGGCGCGGTCTACGGCCTCGGCCGCCGAACGGTACAGGCGTGAACGCCCGCCGTAAAAGCCCTTGGCCAGTTTCAGAACCTTGTTTCTTCTCCTGCGTGCCTTAAAACCTCGTGTTACGCGTGGCATGTCGTTACTCCTTTATTCCTGCCCGTTGATCCTTTGCGGGCGCTATGGGCTCCGGCCGCCTGCTTTCAGACGCCCGTTCCCCAGATTTACAGATACGGAAGAATTTTTCTGACGGATTTAAGGTTGGCGGAATCGACAAGATCGCTCTTGCGCAGGCCGCGTTTCCTCTTGGTGGATTTCTTGGTCAGAATATGGCTGGAAAACGCCTTGTTACGCTTGATTTCACCGCCGCCGGTTGCTCTGAACCGCTTGGCAGCGCCTCTTTTTGTCTTCATTTTTGGCATGACACAACTCCTTTACGCTTCATATGCGGTGCTGCGGTGCAGCCTTGCTGCCCGGGGAGACAACCTGGATATCGCCGCAGTTTTTCTGGAACAACCAATATACAGCATTTCAACGGGGGCTGAAACGCATATACTCCTATTTGGGACCGACGAACATGACCAGCTGACGACCCTCCATTTTCGGGGGCTGGAGGATGATGGCGTCTTCTTCGAGGGTCTCCATGATCTTGTTCATCGCCTCGAGGCCGATGGTCTGGGCATAGACAATCTCCCGGCCGCGGAAGCGCATGGTCAGTTTCACCTTGTTTTTCTGACTGAGGAACTTCTTGATATGGGCAATCTTGAAGTTGAGGTCGTGTTCCTCGGTCTTGGGGCGGAATTTGATTTCCTTGGTCTCGATGACCGTCTGTTTTTTCTTCGCTTCCTGCTGTTTCTTTTTCTGCTCGTAGCGGAATTTGTCGTAGTTCATTATCCGGCAGACAGGCGGATCGGCGTTGGCCGATACCTCCACAAGATCCAGGCCTTCTTCATAGGCCATCTGCCGTGCCTCTTCGGCTGTGAAAATACCCAACTGGCTGCCGTCGCTGCCGATCAGTCTGACCTTGGCGTAACGAATGCCGTCGTTCGTTGTTGACTGTTCTTCACGTTGAACCGTCGTCGGCTTTCCTTTTTTGTTAATAGCCCTACCTCCTCGAATCTACGAGCATGTACTGGTGGTTGCAACAATGACACGCTGCCTGTGGTGATGATTCAGGCAGGAGTGTCATCGTCAATATGTCAGATCCCGCGTCCGGCCCGACACTCTTCGACGACTTTGTCAATGAACTCGTCTGCAGAGACAGGCGGCAGATTCTTGCCATCCCGCAACCTGATGGTGACGGTTCCGGTTTCCTTTTCCTTGTCGCCGACGATCAGCATGTAGAGAACCTTGGACAGCTGGGCTTCGCGAATCTTGTAATTCAGTTTCTCGTTGCGCAGGTCCTTCTCAACCCGTATGCCCTGCTTGCGCAAGTATGCATGCAGGTGTTCACAGTACTCTGCCTGGTCGTCGGTGATGTTGAGTATCCGGGCCTGGACCGGCGCGAACCAGAGCGGGAAGACGCCGGCGTAGTGCTCGATCAGCACGCCAATAAAACGCTCCAGCGAGCCCATCAGGGCTCGGTGGATCATGATCGGCTGGTGCTCGCTGTTGTCGGCCCCGGTATAGGACATTTCGAAACGTTCCGGCAGGTTGAAGTCGACCTGGATGGTCGAGCACTGCCAGGCCCTGCCAAGGACGTCCTTGATCTTGATGTCGATCTTCGGGCCGTAGAAAACCCCCTCGCCCGGGTCGACCATGTAGGTCAGCCCCTTTTTCTCGAGCGCCAGTTTCAGCGCCTCGGTCGCCCGTTGCCAGTTTTCGTCGCTGCCGACATATTTTTCCGGTCTGGTCGAGAGATAGATATCGTACTCCGAGAAGCCGAAATTCTGCAGGATATGCAGGTTGAGGTTGAGGATGTTGAAGATCTCCTCTTCCAGCTGGTCAGGACGGCAGAATATGTGCGCGTCGTCCTGGGTGAAACCGCGGACCCGGAGCAGTCCATGCAGCGCCCCGGCCCGTTCGTAGCGGTAAACGGTGCCGAGTTCGCACCAGCGCAGCGGGAATTCACGGTAACTGCGTTTGCGGCTGCCGTAGACGCCGATGTGGAAAGGGCAGTTCATCGGCTTCAGCTGGTACTTGACCTCGTCAATGTCCATCGCCGAGTACATGTTCTCGCTGTAGAAATCGAGGTGACCGGAGGTCTTCCACAGGTCCTGACGGGCGATGTGCGGGGTGTAGAGCAGTTCGTAGTCGTGGCGATAGTGCTCGTCCTTCCAGTAATCCTCGATCAGGCGGCGCAGTAGCGCCCCTTTGGGCTGCCAGAGGATCAGGCCGGGCCCGATGTGATCCTGGATGGTAAACAGCTCGAGTTCGCGGCCAAGTTTGCGGTGGTCGCGTTTCTTGGCCTCTTCGAGGTCGTTCAGATATTTATTCAGGGCCTTGGCATCGAAAAACGCGGTGCCGTAGATGCGCTGGAGGACGTCGTTTTTCTCGTCGCCGCGCCAGTATGCCCCGGCTACCCGCAGCAGCTTGATGGCCTTGACAAGCGACGTGTCGGGCAGATGCGGTCCCCGGCAGAGATCGGTGAATTCGCCGATCCTGTAGAGGGAGACCGTTTCCGCTCCGAGGTCGCGAATGAGTTCGACCTTGTATTTTTCACCCTGATTTTCAAACAGGGCAACAGCCTGGTCACTCGTCAGCTCGCTGCGAACAAAGGGCTGGCGGGCCTCGGCGATCTCCAGCATCCGCTGTTCGATGCGCTCGAAATCCTCCGGACTGAAAGGTTCGTTTCTGAGGAAATCGTAGTAGAAACCGTTCTCGATGGAGGGACCGATGGCCACCTTGACTTCGGGGCCGAAGATGTCCCGCACGGCTTGGGCCATGACATGGGCGGCGCTGTGGCGGAGGACGTCAAGGCCGTCCTCCGTGTCGATGCAAATCGGGTCCAGCGTCGTGTCGGCGGTCAGCGTACAACTCAGGTCAACGGCCTGCCCGTTTGCCTTGGCGGCAATGGTACGTTTCCTCTGCTTGTTGGAAAGCAGTCGCTCCAATGCCTCCCGCACCGACAGCGGTGCGGCGACAGTGACTGAATCTCCATCCTGCAGGGTGACGACAATATCCATCTTGACCGGTTGTTCCATATAAAAATAAAGGCTAAAGAGCAAACGACCCGATGTCAAGGTCGTTCTTACTTTAGCCTTATATTTGGTAGGCGCGGAGGGGATTGAACCCACGACATCTACCACGTCAAGTTAGCGCTCACCCACTGATCTAAGCGACACT
>CAYYWK010000047.1:0-10269 GCA_964475345.1 uncultured Desulfobulbus sp. | reverse complement strand
GCCCCTTGCGCTGGTAGCGAAGGACTTCGTCGGAGCCCGACTCGAGCCCGAGATGGATGCGAGTGAGCCCTGCGTCAGCAAGCTGCAGGATGCCTTCCCTGCCGATCCGCTTCAATGTCGAGGCCCTGGCATAGCAGGTGAGCCGGGTCAGCTGAAAGATCTGGGTGAGATGCCTGGTCAGTTCGGCCACCATGGCCACCCCGGCCACCAGCGGGTCGGCGTCGCCAAGGAACACGGTATCGGTGTCCGGTCGGCGTCGGCGCAGAACGTCAATGTCGTCGAGGATGTCGGCAAGCGGCCGGATCGAGAAGCCGGATTCTCCGAGATGCGGGTAGATCCCACAGAAGCGGCAACGGTTCCAGTTGCAGCCGCGAGTCACCCGGATCAGGCCGCTGCGCCATTCACTCGGTGGACGTATCAATGGTTGTTCGAAGCTCATCTGCCTGTTGAGGTTGAGGAGAAAGCGGAAATTGAAAACAACTCGGGATGCTTTGGCACCCGCTTTCGTGAAAATATATTGCCAATCAGGGAAAAAGAAAGTAAAAGATCTGACTCTGGAAATGGTGTTTCAAGTTGCCCATATTCATCATCTCCCGTCACGTAAACGGTTGCGGCGGGAGAAATGATAGAGAAGGAGATCAGCAATGGCGAAGGTATGTCAGATTTGTGGAAAGGGGCCGGAAACCGGCAATAATGTCTCTCACGCCCATAACAAGACAAGGCGCCGCTGGCTGCCGAATCTCAAGCGGGTTCGCGCGGTGCTTGTCGGTGGCGGCAACCAGCGGGTCAGGGTCTGCACCCGTTGCCTGCGGTCGGGGGCGATCGTCAAACCGGCGTGATGGCAGTACAGTGAGCAGTAGCCAGAAAGGCGAGCAGGTTCATCCTCTCGCCTTTTTCTTTGGAGATGAGTGCAGATGAGTGAAGAGAACGTACGATTTCTCAGTTTTCAGGAGGCGATAGGCAGAGTTGCCGCCATCCAGGAGGAGGAGGACATCCACAACCCCGGCCGGCGGATTCTTACCGTTTACAACCATGACGACATCGAGATCTGCTGGTTTGATTACGATGAGTTGATCGAGGCCGTCGGGCCGGTTGCCAAGGGCGAGCTGAAGGAAGCCGTGCAGACGTACATTCTCCATCATATCCCGGACTGGGATTTCGATCGCTGAGAAATTTTCTGCCGTGACGATCGACGGGGAAGAACGGGGTCCCCATATCGGTCCCGCCGTTATAGTACTCCATCCGGCCTGAGCCGGCCCATCCTTATTTTTTCCACACACTACCCACCCGATTCAGCAGGACGTGGGTTTCCGTCACATTTCAGCGCGAGGCCAGCCACTGTTCAAGTGGTTCAGGATGAATGGCGCAGCGGGTTGGTGCGGTCAGGCAATTCCTGTTGTGAATCTCTTTGCCGTGCTGAATCACCGACACCGGGCGGTCGGCCGACACGACGATGATGACCGTCTCAGGGTGCTCGGCCGTGAACCGCAACGCCGAATTGTAGCGGGCGCCCCTCGCCCTGTCCTCGTTATCGATGCAATGCCCGTCGAGCAGACAGGCGAAGGCGTGGAGATGCAGGTCCGGGCGCAGGTGCAGAGCCCCGTCGACCTTTGACAGGGCGCATGCCAGGTCCAGCTGATTCGGCAACCGCAAGTCGATGGGCGGAGTGATGTCCTGGCCTGAGATAAAGGCCTTTTCCCTGCCGAGATCGATGACCAGGGCGCAGCCGAATTTCTTGTTCTGGGCGCTGTGGACAATCGAGACGATGGCGTGGAAGAGGGCGTCCCGGCTGCCGGCATCGAGATCGAAATCGAGCAGTGCCTCCTCGACTTCCACCAGTCTGGCGCGGTAGGTGTTAGAGGTGTAACTGCCGTGGATGAAGCTGCAGACTTTTTCGTTTTCCAAGGAGAGGAAACCTATTTTCCCCTGAAAATCTGCGGCGATATGGAATTCCGGGAGAAACCCTTCGGCAATGCCGATGATGTTGACGCCATCCGAGATCAGTTTCCGGCCGGAGTACTCAACTGCCTGGAGCAGTTTCCGTACATGCTTGAAATGATTAACTTTCGGTCGTTCGTCCTTTTTGAACCGGGCAAGGAAATCGATGCCGCTGAGGAAACGGGGTTCAACGAAAAGGAGTTTGCCATGCGGCCTGACGCTTTCCTCCGGGGTTTTCGAAATACCGAGGATGGAATCGAGGATGTGGTAGATGTCTATCCGGGTGTCCAGGCCGAGCCGGAGGTTGATCATGTCGACGATGTAATCGTAGACAGCATGGGTGGCGTATTCCCTCAGGAAACTTCCTGAAATCCCCGTGTAGAGGCTATGTTCGTCGGCGATGTCATGAGAGAAGCGCAGGACGGCATGTTCGAGCCATCTTTCGGTCGGACCGATCGAGCACATGTCCGGATGCTGCTCGGTGAACCACATCTGGTAGAAGACCGAGCCTGACTTGCCTCCGCAGGAGATACGGCCGTCGAGTTGCAGGCTGGGTACCGGCTCGATCTGGTTGAAGGTGTTGCGATTGTAAACGAACTTTTCCTGATGACGCCAGGCGTTGCTGCCGATGTAGATTTCCTTGAGTTTTGGCTCGTAGCCGTAGAGCAGGTTTTGCGGATCGAGGATGCACAGTTCTGCGTCGGGTGCCAGGCAGTAGATGACGGCGGCCCTGCTTTCCCCGGAAAACCGCGAAAGACCTTCGCGGATTCCGGAGAGGGTGTCGGTGATGCACCGCCGAATGAAGGTCTTTTCCTGAAGAATTCTCATCCCGTCTGCATATGGTGGAGTTCATTGGTCCCACTGCAGTGGATGATAGCATAGATCTGACTGATTACAGAAAGAAAAAATGTCTGTTGCTGCCCCTTCAATACCGGAGAATTCTGAAATTTTTACGAGGAATGCAGATGCGCTGGCTACTTCCAGCCCAGCGCATCTGCAGGGGAGGCTCATGCCGGCAGGTGAGAGAACCTGACGTCTACCACCGGTCATAATGCTCATGCCGCCAGTGCCGCCGGCGGTCGTCCCGCCAATGGTCACGATCCCTGCAGACCGTGGTCACCACCTCCCGGTAGCGGCCGTGATGCTCCCTATGTTCGACAACCTGGCGGCAGACCTGGTCCGGTGGGGGACCGTGGTGTCTCCAGGGGCGCGGTGGAGAATAGACGACAGGACGTGGCCGCGGCGGCGGGGGCACGTAGACCACCGCAGGCGGGGGAGGCGGTCCGTAGACGACTGGCTGTGGAGGTGGATACGGCCTGCCGCCGTAGTAGTTCTTGTCCATCTCGTTGCCGACGACATAGCCAAGCACGCCGCCGACGGCCGTGCCGATCAGCGTTCCCTCCGTATCTCTGCCGATCGCCTGTCCGACCAGGGCGCCGCTTCCGGCTCCGAGGAGCAGGCCGTTGATGCCATGATCCTGTGCCATTGCCTGCCCCGTTAATGCCCCTGTCAGAAGTACTGCCGATAGTGCCATCTTCAATGTTCTCATTGTCGTTCCCTCCATGGTTGAAAAAGATGCTGAGTGATGCTCTCTTGAGTTCTGATATATGCCCCTCGGAGGATGAAGAACAGAGGACATCAGGATGAATCGCCATCCATCTGGCCATATATCATACCCATGTCGGGTCGATGTCGGGTTGCAAAGAATTGTAATTTTAAATTGTTAGATTCTTTGGTCGGATTTACCGCACAAGCGGCTGAGGAAGCTGATCCGGCAATGTGGTCTGGACAGTTGACGATACACACTGCAGCGGATGCAGACAGAATGTACTTGCCATGTCCCTGATGCTGTTCTAGTTTGTACAGCCTTGCAGGATGCTCTCAACCTGCATTCACTGAAAGAGTGGGTTTGTGGCCTGTCTTTCTCTTTCGATACGGAGGATGGATGGAAACGGTACTTGTCAGCGCGTGCCTGGCCGGGGCAGCAGTCCGCTACAATGCTGCCGCTGTGAGGCCCGATGAGCTCTGGCTCGGGCGAATCGCTGGAGAATGCCGGCTGCTGCCGTTCTGTCCGGAGGTTGCCGCCGGACTGCCCGTTCCCAGGCAGCCTGCGGAAATTGTCGGCGGTGACGGGCGTGACGTCCTGCTGGGCAGAGCCTCTGTAAGGGACGCCCGGGGGCTGGACCTCTCCGCCGTTTTCAGGGAGGGGGCGGAACTGGCCCTGGAGATATGCCGGGAAAATTGCATAACGGTGGCGATTCTTGCGGAAAACAGCCCGTCCTGCGGAAGCAGCAGCATCTATGACGGATCGTTCACCGGGCGGCGGGTTGCGGGAAACGGTGTGACCTCGGCGCGGCTGATTGACTCGGGTATTGTCGTCTACAGCCAGCAACAGGTCGATGAACTGCTGGCACACGCTGATCGCGGATGCCTCCGGCTGGGTCCGTGCCGTTTTGCGGAGAAGGAGCCGGCAGCGCTTTTGATAAAGAAGGCGGGAGGAGGCGGCAACAGATGAAAACCGGGCGATTGCATGGCGTGGCGGACTCACCGTATCTTCTGCTGGTGCTGGCTGTCTTCTTCTGGGCCGGCAATTTCATTGTCGGGCGGGCGGTGCGGGCCGATGTCCCGCCGGTGGCTCTCGCCTTCTGGCGCTGGTTCATCGCCTCGCTTCTGGTCATCGGCCTTGCATGGCGGCACCTCCCAGCGGACCTCGCGGCGCTGCGTCGCAGCTGGCTGTCGGTAACCCTGCTGGCGATTGCCGGCATCACCATGTTCAACACATTGGTGTATATCGGCCTGCAGCATACCATCGCCGTGAACGCTCTCTTGATGCAGTCGCTGATGCCGGTTCTGATCGTCGGGCTGTCGTATATATTTTTCCGCGAACGCATCGGCACAGTTCAGGCAGCCGGGGTGTTCGCCTCCCTTGCCGGGGCGCTGGTGATCATCGCTCAGGGCCGCCTCGAGGTGCTGCTCTCGCTGTCGATGAATCGCGGGGATATCCTTGTCTTCCTTGCTGTTGTCGGCTACGCCGGCTATTCGATCGGGTTGCGGAAGCGACCGGCGGTACATCCGCTGAGTTTTGTCGCCGCCACCTTTGTGATCGGCGATATTTTCCTGCTGCCGCTCTATCTCTGGGAGTCACTCGCCGGACAACGGCTCGAAATCGATGCCCCGGCAATCATGGCAATCGGTTATGTCGCTGTTTTCCCATCAATAATATCGTATCTCTGCTAAAACAGAGGGGTGGAACTGGTCGGGGCGAGCAGGGCGGGGATGTTCATTCATCTGCTGCCCGTCTTTGGCAGCATCATGGCGATCATCTTTCTCGGTGAGTCCCTGCGCTGGTTCCATGCCGGCGGCATCCTGCTGATCGCCGCAGGGATCTGGATGGCAACGCGCAGGCCGCGGTAGATTCCGGGTCTCTCCAGAGACCGTGAGGGCGCCAGCCAGCGCGAGGGGGCGAGGAGAGCGAAATGATCCAGGGGAAGCAAGCCGGGGATTGTTGCTGCGGCCTTCAAGCCGCTGTGATCCATCATGGATGCAACGTTTCATGGTATGGATGACGGGCAGCGTTGGCCTGATGGCCAGGATAAGGTGCCTCTCGACAGGTTGCTTTGGGAAGGGGTCAGGGAAGGACGGTGGTCTCGATATAGAGCCCCCTGCCGGGGTAGCGGTAGCGCAGGGTTGCCTGGATGTCGGATGCCTGCACGGGCCAGTTGAACTCGACCGTGACGGTGTGAGACCCTGGTCGAAGGTTCTTGAATATCCATTTCATCTTGCCGAGATTTCGGCTGTATTTCTGCGGCATCGGGGATGCCCTGACAATCTCGTGGCCCGGTGGGAAATACTGCTCGATGATCAGGCTTGCCGGCGGGGGGTAGATGATGCGGTATTCGAGGGTGACCGTCCTGCCGTAGGCCGAGAGGAAACTGCCGCTGACAGGTTCCACCGCAGAGGCCGGCAGGGGAAGAAGCGAAAGAGCCAGGAGGACAAGCGACGCCAGCAGCAGCGCGCATCGGGCCGCGCCTTTGCCCGCGGGCTTGATCAGGATCCCTCGAAGGGAGAGGCGAGCCGAGATCATGGCAGGATTTCGTAGGCCGATTTCTTGTCGTCCCAGCGGTAGCCGGAGCCCTGCCAGATTTTCTCGATCCTGGCTATATCAACCCCGAGCTTTTCAGCGCCGCTGTACTGGTCGTGGACGACCAGCATTTCCTTGTCGCTCAGAACGCCGTCCGCATTGGCATCGGCCCAGTGATGCGCCCCGGTGGTGATGGTGTCGTTGCCGACTACGGCCCGGGCTTTTTCCAAATCCTGGCTGACGGCGATATCGCCTGAAAAATGGAAGGTTTCTCCAGGGCTACCCTGGATGGTGGCAGTGTAGATAAATCGAGTGGGTCCATTTATCTTTTCAAGCCATTTCAGTTCAATGTCGGATTGTTGCCCTTTCCCGGCCGGTGCCGAGAGCCCGGGAGAGGTCTTTTTCAGTTCGGCCTTTGCCGGCAGAATCTCGCGCAGAATCAGGGCGACCGGACGCTCAGGGGTTGCGGTGACCTCGATGATCACAGGAAAAGGCTGGCCGGGCAGGCAGTGTCTGGGCAGGATGCGGCGGGCGGTGATCAGCTGTCCCTCGGGCTGCAGCAGAAAGTACCACCCGGCGATGGCCAGCGCCGCGATGGCGAGGATGGCGCCGGAAACCAGCAGCAGCGGATTCTTCGACTGCGGCGCGAGGGGAATCTCGGCGGTCTGCGGGCTCGGCTCCTGGTCTGTTTCGGGATCCCGGCTGTCCCTGCGCTGATCGAGGATATCCTCGAGAGAGACTTCCAGCGCTTCGGCGAGCTTGACGCAGTTTTCCTTTTTGATCGAGGGGTATCGCTTGTTTTCCCAGCGGGAAATCGTGTCGGTGGTCACCTGTACGGCCGTGGCGACATAGAGCTGGGTCAGGCCTTTCTGCTCACGCAGGCGCCTCACCTTCGTCCCGTCGATTTTCACCATCTGGATGCCGCCGGGCGGCATTTCACCTGTCATAGCATTCGTTGGTTGTTCAGAAGTGGATCTGCTGTCTTCGCAGCGAATATACCAAGTTCGGGTATTCCATCAAAGCGATTAATCGGCGCCCGACAGGCCAGGCGCCGACAGCGCCTGCGATACCTGGAACCCGCAAGACTGTTACCAGTCGAACCGGACCACGTTGTCGAGGGCGTCGGCCTTGATCAGCCTGATCTTGACGGTCGATCCCGGGGAAGGCTTGCCGCCTGGCGGGCAGGGCAGGTCGACATCCATCAGGATGTCTGTGAGCAGCAGGAATATCCGTTTCGGTCCGGATTCGATGACCAGGGCGTCGAACTGCTGTCCTCTGCGGTCTTCCAGGTATTTCAGCAGCCAGTAACGGTGCCGCATCTGCCGGACATTGTTGGCGGTGGTTACCGTCCGGGTGATCACCGACGTGAAATCCTTGCACATTTCGTTTGAAAAACAAGGCTGCCGGCGCCTGACGATGGAATTGAGCTGGTGCTGCATGACCAGGTCAAGCAAACGGCGGATCGGCGAGGTTACCGTGGTGTACTGACTGACCCCGAGACCGCTGTGCGGGCTTGCAGTCGTCAGCAACTCGCCGCGCGGGATCTGCTTGCGCTGGCGCGTATTCTGGAAAAGGTCGTCGTCCTCGCCGTGGACGATCCGGTTTTTCAGCGGCCCCTGGGCGCGGAACAGCCCCGGCACCATCCGGTCGGAGACATAGCGGGCGGCCTCGGTGTTGGCGAGGATCATCATTTCGGAAATCAGCGTGCGGGAAGCCGTGTCGGTCCGGGCGAGGTTGACGTGAACCTTGCCGCTGCTGTCGATGAAGATATTGACGTCGGGGAACGGCAGCAGCAGGGCGCCACTGTCGAGCCGGCGTCGCCGCAGTTTCTTTCTCAGCATGTCGAGGATTCGCAGTTCGGGATCACGGTCGACGATCCGGTCGGCCTCCTCGTAGGTGAGCCGGCGGGCCACCCGGATGACCGACGGCATGATCCGCACCCGCAGCACCTCGGCCTGCGGCGACAACAGCACCATGAAGCTGAACGTGGCACGGAGTTCATCCTGGATCAGGCTGCAGACTCCCTGGGAGAGATGCCTGGGCAGCATCGGGATCTGGCCCTCAGGGAAATAGATGGAGGTGCCGCGCTGCATCGCCTCCTGGAAAAGGGCGTCACCGGGGCGGACATAGTGGGCGACATCGGATATATGGATGCCGACAAGAAAATTCCCGTCTTCTTCCTGGATGGTCAGTGCGTCGTCGAAATCGAGGGTGGTGAGACCGTCGATGGTCAGCGGCGCGAGATGGGTGAGGTCGGTCCGGCCCGGGTCGTCGAGCAGGGCCCGGGGATCGCTCTGCAGGATCGCCTCAGCCTGCTGCCGGGCGGCCAGGGAAAAGCTCACCGGGATGTCGTGGCGGAGCAGCGGCAGGTTCTCGTTCCTGCCCCAGATGCCGGCATTGACAAGAATATGGAACGGATCGTGGGGGCCGCTCAGCTGGGCCTCCTTGAGCAGCCGCCTGGCGAGTTCGGCTTTTTTGGATTCGTTGCCGAAGAGGTAGTAGTCGCGCAGGATGCCCAGGCAATCCTCAAGCCAGGAATCCATCTGGAACTCCTGCGCCGGGTGGTTCAGGAGTTGCGCGATCATCCGGGAACCCTTGTGGATCAGTTCCTCCTCCTGTCGCTCTTTCTCAAGCTGGTGGCGGATCTGTGCCACCTGCTCGGCTGTATGCGCCCTGATCCGGCCTTCCCGGTACCGGAAATAGAACCTGTCGGCGAAGACGCAACGCAGGAATGCCGCGACCCTGTCGTCGTCGGCCGGCTGGCCGAAGGCGAGTTCGGTGAGGAAGTCGGGGGTGAAGGTGGGGTCTTCCTCTCCGGAGACGATATCCCAGAGTTCCTCGAGGTTGATATCCTGCATCAGGGTGTTCCGTCGCTCATGGGTGTCCCTGAGTTCGTGCAGCATGAGCTCACGGTCCGGGGAAGGGGGGAAGCTGCAATTCGAGCAGTGAATGATCCTGGATACCGGGAGATTGACCTCGCGACCATGCTGATTGAGAAGGTGGACCCGCTTGACCTGGTTCTCGAGGACGACGCCGCAGATGAATCTGCCTCCGTCAAGATATTCGATACGTCTGCCCAGGTAGGTCATGAGGTTGGTTGCTCAGTCTTGCGCAAAACCGTTCGTCCGGTAATTCCGTGTACTATAAAAAGAGTGTGTGTTGAGCCGGAAGGGAAGGTATAGTCGTGATGTCCTGCCCCTGAGAGTGGCGTAAATTCGCCCCAGTATAGTGTGAAAATAGCTTTTAGCCACACTATATTTCATCCCTTTTCCTGCTTCGGAAACACTTCCCATGGACCACAGCGAGAATTTCAGATCGGGCATGGTTGCCATCGTCGGGCCGCCCAATGCCGGAAAATCCACCCTTCTCAACACCCTGCTGGGACAGAAGATATCCATCGTCACGGCAAAGCCGCAAACCACCCGCCACCGCATCCTGGGGGTGGTCAGTCACAGCGACTACCAGATCGTCCTGCTGGACACCCCGGGCCTCCATGTCGCCCGCGAGCCGCTGAATCGGGAGATGATGCGGGTGGCGATCGACAGCCTGAGCGAGGTCGATGCCGTGCTGTTCCTGGTGGATGTCTCGCTGCCGGTGCCGGAAAAGAAGCTGGCTGAGCGCAACAGCGACTTCTCGGCATGGCTGGAAAAGGTAGTCTCGCCGGCGATCATGGTCCTCAACAAGATCGATCTTGTCGACCGCAGGAAGCTGCTGCCGATGATCGAGGGGTACGCTGCCCTCTACCCGTTCAAGGCGATCGTCCCGGTGTCAGCGCTGAAGGGCAGTGGCTGCGCGGAATTGATCGACGAGCTGCTCAAGCTCCTGCCGATCGGGCCGCGCTATTTCCCTGATGACATGCCCACCGATGCCAGTGAACGATTCCTGGCTGCCGAAATTATCCGTGAAAAGGTGTTTCTGAAGACCGGGCAGGAAATACCCTACGCCTGCGCCGTGCTGCTGGAATCGTTCAAGGAGGACGCCGACCGGGGGATGGCGACGATCCATGCCACCATCGTCGTCGAAAAGGATTCGCAGAAAGGGATCGTCATCGGCAAGGGCGGCAGGAAACTGCAGGAGATCGGGACGGCTGCCCGCAAGGAGATCGAGGAACTGATCGAGATGAAGGTTGCGCTCAAGCTCTGGGTCAAGGTGCGGAGGAACTGGTCCCAGGACGAACGCTTTCTCAAGGAGCTGGGGTACTGAGCAGCGGGAGATAGCCCCGGCCGCTCAGCAGCCTCGGGCTGACAGTC
>CAYYWK010000046.1:0-10269 GCA_964475345.1 uncultured Desulfobulbus sp. | reverse complement strand
GGTCAGGGAGATCCACGGCGTGCTGTTGGCTAAGGGGCGGGGGAGCATTCTGACGCCGGGCGAGTTCAGGCGGACTCAGAAC
Source organism: uncultured Desulfobulbus sp. (assembly GCA_964475345.1). Classification (GTDB taxonomy): domain Bacteria; phylum Desulfobacterota; class Desulfobulbia; order Desulfobulbales; family Desulfocapsaceae; genus Desulfoprunum. Next base: position 10,187 of record CAYYWK010000046.1, on the reverse strand, counting down.
TGGATCGGCGGCAATCGTCCGGGCAATGCCGTCTTTGTACCTCCTCCACCCGAAGAGATGATGGAATGTCTGGGAAAGCTCGAACTCTTCCTGCATGATCTGCCTGAGGCTACTCCGGTCTTGTTGAAAGCGGCACTTGCTCATGTGCAGTTCGAAATCATCCATCCTTTTCTGGACGGAAACGGTCGTCTCGGTCGTCTTCTGATTACTCTGCTGTTGTGTGAACACAAGGTGCTGCGTGAGCCAATGCTCTACCTCAGCCTGTATTTCAAGACACATCGTCAATATTACTATGAACTGCTCAACACTGTCAGAACCACCGGCGATTGGGAGGCCTGGTTGGATTTCTTCGCCGAAGCAGTAATTGCCACCGCTTCCCAGGCGGTGGAGACCGCACAGCAGCTCCTTGCTCAGTCTCATCGTGATCATGATCGCATTGGTTCACTTGGGCGGGCAGCGGCTTCGGTTCAGCAGGTTCATCGGGTATTGATGGAGCGTCCCCTCGTTACCTCCAACTGGTTGGTAGAGAAAACCGGGCTCACTCCGGCTACGGTCAACAAAGCGCTGGGGCATCTCGAGAGACTTGGCATAGTCAAGGAACTGACCGCCAGAAAACGCAATCGCCTGTTCAGCTACGTTGAATACATAAAAACATTGGATCGTGGTACTGAATTGCCCGAAATTCAGGCCTCTCATGTCCTGTGAGGCCGCAACTCCTCTCTCGGATTATTCGCGACCTCGGCATATCGAGATTTGTGAAAATTCCACCAGTTCCACCACCAATTGACCCTCTAGGCGTAGTTGACCAGGTCCTTGTCGGTCAGCTCATCGGTGATGAACAAATCGTTGATCTGCTTCTTTTTCCCGCTTTCTAGCTTCAACCCGGTCCCGCAGCGGGTGCTCGTTGCTGAGCCGCCGGTAACCGAAGGCATGGGAAGGGAAAATCTTGCTGCTGAAGGTCTTGGGCCGCTCAGTCTTGCCGTTTTCCAACTGTCGACCGCGTTTGCTCTTCTGTACAGGAGCCTTGTCGAGCTTCCGGGCGTCGATGTCTTCTATCAGGCCGAAAGCCCTGGTGATGATGGCGATATCGCTCTCATCCATGACGTCGCGCTGGGCGCCGAGCGATTTCCGCATCCTGCCGCAGAGGTTGACCCCGTTGGTCGGCTGCACCTTGCCACGGCGTTCGGGGGGCTCGCCAAGGGTGGCAAGGTCATTCTTCGAGATATTGAAGATCGACAGCCCGCCGGTGACCCGCAGTAGCATTTTCTCCTGGGCCTCCTCGGCACGAGAAAGAGGCGCTCAAAAACCGGTCCAACCAATGTAACTGACTGAGCTTTTCGATTTCCTTTGAAATCTGAGGTTGTGGCCGAGATATATATCTATTTTTGTATGGTTTTTAGAAGGTGTGCGACTCAGTTTGAAATTAGGCGAGAAAATCTTTCAAGATGAGATAGAGACAGCTACGCTAAGGGCAAAATTGGGGCAGTAACGGCCAGAGAACCGATTTTTTTGGCTGCTGCAATTAGCGGCAACGCAACATCCTCGTCCCATCTCATCAAAAAGGGCGCGACCCATACCGGATCGCGCCCTTTCATTGTGTGTTCGGCTTCGAGATCGGCCCACTGCAGAAACTTTATTTGCCGAGCAGAAGGTTTGGCAGGAAGAGCGAAAGCTGGGGGACAAAGGTTGTCAGGAACAGGGTCGGCATCCATGCGAAGATGATGAACATCATCGTTGGCCCGAGCATCCTGGCAACGGGCGCCCCTGTAACCCGCGCACCAAGATAGAGGTTCGGCGCGCACGGTGGCGTCACATTGGCCATGCCAAGGTTGACCCCGAGAACACCGGCAAAATGGATCGGGTCCATGCCGATGGATTCGACGATCGGCAGCAGTAACGGCGTACACAGCAGCTAGCCACTGATATCATCCATCAACATGCCGACGAGAACCATGACCAAATTAACCATCAGCAGGATAACAACCGGATTTTCCGATACGGAATACACGAGGTCTTTCGCCATGCCCGGGATGTCTTCGAAGATGAGGAAGCGGCTGACGATCAGGACCATGAAGATCATGGTCATGACCACGCCAACCGTAATGCCGGCTTGCCCCATGGTCTCGAAGAAGGACTTCCAGGTCAGGCCCCGGTATATATAGATCGCGACCGGGATCGCATAGATGACGGCAACACCGGCGGCTTCGGTTGCGGTCATGATGCCGCCATAAATGCCGCCAAGGATGATCAGAGGCATCACCAGCGCCGGAGTGGCCGTACGGAACCGGTTTTTGAACTCGAAGACAAAATCTTTCGGTTTCTCATTCAGTTTCAGATCCTTGTGTTTGCGAAGCAGGACCTGGTTCACGATGGCTAAAAGCGTCATCAGGATGAGGCCTGGAAGTACGGTCGACAAAAAGCATTTCAGTACCGATTGCTGCGCGACCCAGGCATACAGGATTTGCGAGCCGCTGGGCGGGATCAGCATGCCGAGTGGGCTGCAATTGACGATCAGCGCCCCGCTCAGGCCTTCCGGGTAGTTTGCCTTGCGCAAATGCGGCATCATGATGCTGCCGATGCAGGTGAGCGTCGCGCTGCCACTGCCGGAAATGGATGCAAAGATCCCGCTCGCGATAATCGTTGCAATGGCAAGGCCGCCACGGACATGACCAATAAAAAGCTCGGCCAGACGAACCAGAGGTGCTGCGATACGCCCTTTTTCCATCACGGCACCGGCAATAATGAAGAGAGGGATGGCGAGCAGCACCACCGAATTCATTTTCCAATGGCCTGACGGCAAATACCCCGTCACATCAAAATTGCCAAGGACGGCCAAGGTAACCATCACACCGCCAAAGGAGAGAGGGATGGTGACACCGATGAACAGCAGAAAGCAAAGAACAACAAGACTGGCAATGATGATCATGATATCACCCCTCGACCACGGATTGGTTCTCGTCATCTGCAAGGCTCGAAGGGCCTTCCTTGATGAGCAGATACAAGTGGAAAACTGTGTAGATGGTCATCAAGAGAAAGCTGAAAGCGATGCCCAGTCGCGGGACCAGGAAGGGGATCTTCAGGGCAATAGACATTTGCCACATGGGATAGGCCGCGATGTTCTCAGCGATCATCACGTAGCCCAGATAGGTCAGGTAGAGCAGGATGAGGAGTTCAATGGATTTGACCAAAAGGTTCCGCATCCAGATGGTTTTGGGATTTTTCAGGAGGAACCCGAGGATATCCGCCGTGATGTGGCTGTTATCGTGGGTGGCCACAGCGCTTGCCAGAAAGATCATCCAGAAGGAGATCACCATCAGCCATTCCTCATAGGCGAACAGATCGGCATTGAAACAATATCGCAGGATCACCACGAAGAAGAATGTCAAGGCCATGATGCATCCTGAGGCAGCGATAAGAAAGTGCATCACAGATAAAATGCCATGGAGGAAACTCGGTCCCGGTCCGGCAATTTTTTCAGTTAGATTTCGCATCCAGATCCTCCCATCGTGCCCTTGTCGTCGTTTCAGATACAAAGATGGGTGGGTCATATGGCCCACCCACGTAGGCTTGGAGGGATTATTTCAGATCAGCCTGGAGCCGGTCAAGCACGTCCTGGCCGACGACCTCAGCCATGGACGGCCAGACTTTCGCGCGAACATGATCCCGGATCTTGGCAATCTCCTCGGCGGTTGGCGTCAGGATTTCATAGCCGGCATCCATCAGTTCTTTGGCATATTTGTCCTCATTGGCCTTGTTCCACTGGAAGTACTCGTCAGCGCCCTTGTCGAAGGCGGTCTGGACAACCTTGCGCTGCTCATCATTCATCTTGTCCCAGGTCTTCTGAGAGCCATAGAACGTGGTCATTTCCATGAAGGCGTTATAGTCGACGAAATATTTGCCCACACCGGACTTTGCAAAGATCGAATGAGCAGACTGCTTGGTACAGCAGATTGCGCCATCAACAACGCCGGACTGCAGGGCTGCGAAAATCTCAGCGTACGCCATTGTGGTCGTGTTGTAGCCGATGGCCTGCATCGTGTCTTTGACGGCGTTGGCTGACCATACGCGAGTATTCATTCCCTTCGGGCCGAGGCCTGCAAAATCAGCTGGTTTCTTCTGGGACACCAAATTCGAGAAACCTTCCGGATTGTTCGAAATCAAGCGGAGATTGAGCTTGCCGAGGCTTTCACTGATAATCTGGTTGAAAGCGGAATCACGGTTGCGGACGGTTTTCTCCATCTCGTCCCAGGTGCTGACAAGATAGGGCATGGAGTTGATTTCGAAGGTCGGGTCCTTGTGTGAATAGATGAAGCCCATGACGAAATCGACATTACCGCGGATTGCGTCTTCCAGAAGCTCTTCACCGGAGCCCAACTGGTTGGCAGGAAACACCTTGACCTCGATGCCGACATCAGCCGCCTCAATCTCCTTGGCGATCTGCTCCATGATCTTGGAGCCCTGATGTTCGACGGGCAATGTGCCGGCAAACTTCAGGCGCAATGTTTCCGCCTCTGCCGAGGTTGCAAAACCCAAGGCAATCACACCTGCAAGGCCAAGACACATGGGCCGTACAGCCCGCCATGTTTTTGAAATATCAAGCATAGTATTCTCCTTCGGTAAGCTGTTTTGAGAGATTGAGGTTATGGGGCTGTATTTCTCGAGGCCCACCATGACCCGCTCATTAGATCTCAAAATAGATCTAATTTGAGATCTACACTTAAAAGATCAAATTTCCCATGTCAAGAAAAGAATGAGTATTCAAGATTTTTGTCAAGAAACGCCCGGGCAGGCCCAAAGGATCTGAGTGGCGTATCACACATTGAAGATTGGTACAAACGATGGGGAACCATGACTGGTGAAACAGTCGGCGGGAAGCTGGTTAATGCATTGGAATATATAGTATATTAATATTATTAATAACAAACTCCAAATTTTGATTGTCTCACCCAAAGAGTCGACGGTCTGGAGTATCTTGCTAAGATTAAAGTGAGCGATTCAAAAATGTATGATGTATACTAGTGAAAACAAGCTACATTTCTGATCAACCAACTGACAGACAGGGTAAACAGCTCCTCAGGAATTGATACATCGCTCTTTTGAAGCCAAACAATCAGATTACACGTAATGATGAATGTTAAGGTAACGAAAAGCAACAGTGCATCTGCTCCCCCGATTGTATCAAAGGAGTATCAGGCATTTCTGGCAATGAAAAACAATATAATTGACAGAAAATTAGTACCTGGGCAGAGAATTGTTGTGAGAGATCTGGAAAAAATACTTGGTATGAGCAAGACGCCCATTACCAATGCACTGGCGCGATTGGAGCAGGAAGGGTTTCTTGTTTCTGAGCACAACCGAGGATATTCCGTAAAGGAACTTCACAAGGATGAAATTCGTCAACTCTATCGATTACGAATTGGTTTAGAGGAACTAGCGGTTGCTTTTGCTATTGAAGAACTCACTGAAGAAAAATGTGAAGCCTTGCAGGCGGTATTGGACGCATACCTCGATTATGACTGTAACTATTACGATTCCAAAAGACTACAGCTGGATATCGACTTTCATCTTCAGATAGCCCGGACAAGCGGCAACAAATATCTTATCGATATGATTGTAGATATTTACGAAAGAATGCTGGTGGGCTTTACGCCTGTATTTATGACTCCGCTCATTCCCCGTTTCAGAAAAGAGCATGCCAGCATTGTGCAGGCTATTAAAGAGCGCAATCTGGAGAAGGCACAACAATTGCTTCGGGAGCACCTGGCCATTACCATCGATACGTTGGATTCGATGTGAAGATGCTTCCTGGGAAAATATTGCTATAACGGATATCTGCAGCGGCTATGGATTTTCCGCCATGGTATCTGTGCCCTGGGCGACCACAGAGCCATGATGGATTGGGTTGCCGGGAGCCCTGAACCAACTCTGCCTGAAAAATTCAAACATGCGCCACGCGTTTCATTTTCCTGGGCCTGATCATATTCTCGGGCAACAGCTGCTCATCAAGTTCTTCCTGTGTGAGCAATCCCTTCGCCAGAATCAAGTCATAGACGCTCATATTGGTCGTCAGCGCTTCCTCCGCCAGCCGGGTGCAAGCATCGTATCCGAGTAATGGATTGAGGGCAGTGATGATACCAATACTGTTGCGGACCAGTTCCTGACAGCGTTTTTCGTTCGCCGTGATACCGTCAACGCAGCGGTACTTGAGCGTCCGCATCCCATTGATGAGCATCTCCAGCGACTCGAGGATGCTCTGGACAATCACAGGTTCCATGACATTCAACTCAAGCTGACCGGCTTCTGCAGCCAGGGTGACCGTCAGGTCGTTGCCGATGACCTTGAAAGCGATCTGGTTTACGACCTCCGGAATGACGGGATTAACCTTGCCGGGCATGATCGAAGAACCCGGTTGCATGGGGGGAAGGTTGATTTCGTTGATGCCGGTTCTCGGGCCTGAAGACAGGAGCCGAAGGTCATTGCATATTTTTGACAGCTTTACCGCAAGCCTTTTGATCGCCGAGGAATACATGATGAACGCCCCGGTATCCTGGGTTGCCTCCACCATATTTTTCGATTTTTTCAGATGAAGTCCCGTAATATCTGACAAATGGGCAATAACCTTGTCTGCATAATCAGGATCGGAATTAATGCCGGTACCGATAGCGGTTGCGCCCATGTTCAGTTCAAGAAAGAGATCGGAATTCTGTTTCAGCCGTTCCACTTCTTCGTCCAGCGTTTCCGCATAGGCTTCAAAAGACTGTCCCAGGGTCATGGGAACGGCATCTTGCAATTGTGTTCTTCCCATTTTGAGGATATGAGCGAAATCCTCGCCTTTGCTGCGAAAGGCATCAATGAGCTCCTTTAAAACGGAAACGACCTTTTCGTTACTCCTGATGATGGCGATTTTGACTGCACTGGGGTAGACGTCGTTGGTCGATTGAGAAAGGTTGACGTGGTTATTGGGATGACAGAACGTATACAGGCCATGCTGTTGGCCCAGTATTTCAAGGGCCCTGTTTGCTATTACCTCGTTGGCGTTCATGTTGGTGGAAGTACCTGCTCCACCCTGGATCATGTCTACCAGAAAATGGTTGTGGAATTTTCCCTTGATTATTTCGCTGCAGGCTTTGCAGATTGCATTGCTTACAGGAACAGGCAGTAACTCCAGATCGGTATTGGCACGTGCCGCCGCCAGTTTTACCATGGCAAGGGAGATGATCAGTTCAGGGAAAAAATTAAGGGTAACCCCGCTGATGGTAAAATTTTCGATCGCTCGCAACGTTTGAATACCGTAGAGGTACTCTGTCGGAACCTCCCTGTCCCCAAGCAGATCGTGTTCACTGCGGGTACTTCCGATCTCATATTGGGCCGCGATGTTCGCTTTGCAAGTAGAGGTATGGCGGAGTTGTCGTGATATTATCCTGATGATATTGGAAAACACCTTTGCCGCGACTGAGGGATTTTTCTGCAGAATTTTATTGTCGACAGCAAACGCCCTGTAGTCTGTTGAGGCTATGGCTGATGTAGAGTATTGCATATTGCCGGCCCAGGAGCCTTCCCCGAGAAAATCACCGTCGCTGAAATACCCGAGACGCTTTTCTTCTCCAAAGGTACCGGTTCCTAACAGTTCTACCTCACCTTGCCGGATGATGAACACTTCGGTTTGATTCTCATATTCAGCAAACAGCAGTTCACCCTGGGCGTAGAACCTTTCGTGCAGGTTTGCAGTTACCAGGTTCAGCTCCTCCGGCGACAATCCTTGAAAGAGCTCTATGCGGTTCAGCGTATGCCGTTCATTTTCACTGCTCATCTCTTTTTTCTCCATTCATGATACCATCAGCCACCAATGTTGACATTCTTCTCATGAAAACGATGCATTCCTGATGAAGTGCTATCAGGTCGGTGCAGTGGCTTACGCAGACTGTTGACCATCATGTCGGCATCTGCAGTGTGTGCGATTAAGCCCCACTTTTGTAACGTAAAAGATGGGAGAGGCTCTGCTCGTTGAAATTGGCCTTGCGATACGATTCGCTTTCAGCATGCGAAATTCGTGACGCAAGTTTCTCCAATGCACCGGCAATGATCAGGGTGTATTGATCGACATCATCCGGCGTGAGCATCGGTATCCTCCACTTCTCGATATAGGATCGTGTCACCAGCAGGGAGATGACCGCAGCTGTGCCCGGAACTGTTCCTGCACCGGAGACGACATTATGCAGCGGATTGCTCATGAAGGTAACGCCACCGGCGTCCTGACTGATGATCTCAGCGAGTTCACCGACTATTCCCACCTTTCTGCCCGCAGTGTCAGCCGCCGCCAGTTGCATGCCAAGTGCTGCGATTTTCTGACCAAGAGCAGCGGTGGAGGCAGCCAGTTCGTTGTTCCCACGGGGAAAAGCACGGTCGGAAAACCTGTGTGGTATGTCCAGTTCAGATGCCGCTTCTGCCAGGCATTGGGCTACAGTCTCATTATCGCAATCAGAATTTGCCCGTATGAAAAAGGTATTCTCGCTAATTTCATCTGAGATACCGGGGGCATAGGGCTTGCTCTCGACGACAATACCCGGAGTGGTATCGGTCAAGCCAAGAGTCCGCATTACTGATCCCTTGCCCCCAAGGCGTATATTGCCTTCCAGATCTTCATTCGGGCCAAGGCCCCCCGCCGTAGCGTTGACTGTCGCCAGGAGAACGACGGGGGTCGTGCCGAAATCCACAATGGCACCGAGCACCCGGCCGATATTGCCGGGGATATCTTCCGGTGCTGCAATGACTTCTCCGGGGTAACGTACTTCGAACGTATCAAGCAACGCGAGTGCACACGCAGCCTGCAGAGCCACCGCCGTCTCCATCACTCCCTGACCATATATTCTTCCGAAAGTCCTGAAAGCAACCGCCTGACTGAACTGGGCGTCCAGGCCCACCGCGCGCTGTGAAAGCTCAGCTTCAAATGGTGTAAAGCCGCGCCTGGCCATGGCCGTGCCACTTCCGCCATCTTTGGTGCAAACGGTAATCGTGCCAACAGAATGGTCGACAAAAACGTTTTTAATCAAGGTGCTTACCGGATAGGCTGCCTTCAGGAAGGCAGCCACGACGGCAAGCCCTGCGGAATCATCCTGAACAAAGCCGAGATGACTGTGCACATGACCTACTCCTGCATGACCAAATATTCCTAGATGGCCTTTTGGGGAGGTACTTGGTGTTATCTGCATTGAGATCTGTAAACTCGCGGTTGATTCTTGACCATGGCCGAAATGACATAGACACCAGCCTGCATGAATTCGGCAATCATCTGAGCGGGTTTCGAATTCCCAATGAGGGATGTGCAGACACCCAGAAATATCGAGAACACTATCATTTGATGAATGTTGCCATCAGCGAAGGCTAGTGCCGCGTAGTTCGGCACCCAGTTGATGGGGCTGTCGAGCAGGTCGACATTGACTTCCTGCTGTTGAAGCATTGGCAAGGTGATCCCCCCTGTCCAGGTCTGATCAGCCTGGCGAACATTACGCCTGCGGATGCGGCCAGAGCCGAAGCCAAGGCACGGTAACCGAAAAGGTCGTACCCGCTTTACGCAGCCGGTTCAAATTGGTAATCCCGGCGATACATCCGTTAATTGTTCAGAATTTCAGCAGGGTAGATAGTCATCTTTAACACTCTCAGAAACAGTGTACCGGTCGATTTGATGATTTCGATTCCTGGTCCGACGACCAATCCGGTTGCGTTCCCTGCAACCAGCTTAATCTGCATTCAGCCAACAAGAGAGATCTTTTTCGTGCAGGCAGCCCAAACGAAGTACCTGGAGAATATGAAAAATCACGGTGTATCTCATTAATCTCACTATGGATAGGCTATATTAGATCTTAAATCAGATCCAATTTCAGACAAGACATAGCATCCGCCTATGAGCGCGTCAATCTAAAAATTGCATCTTTGTGAAAAAAAAAGAGAAGATGAGATTACCGATCTGCTGAATACTTCGTCGAAACTGTTAAACTGTCGAAACTTTACCTCACTCATCGGTTCTTGATCCTCCTGGTAGGGCACAGCTTCAGCTACTGTCTAACTTTTGGGTTCAACTATCTGTCACCGCAGCATAAATTGTAAGCAGCTATGGAACCGAAGCGGGATACATATTCTGCGGCAAAAATCTTAGGATCCTGACTCGCTAAACGCCATAGATCTTTTCG
>CAYYWK010000045.1:0-10516 GCA_964475345.1 uncultured Desulfobulbus sp. | reverse complement strand
ATCGGCCAAGGCTTCAACTTGGCAAGTCCGTTGCAGATCTGCCAGATGACGGCGACTCTGGCAAATGGTGGGAAGCTTTTCCGGCCGCAGATTGTGGAACAGGTGACCGACCCGGACGGCAAGGTGGTACAAAGCTTTCAACCTGAAATCATAGACGAGATCAAGGGGATGGATCGGTACCTGACACTGATCCGACAGGGATTGGTTGGTGTCGTCAACGGACCGCACGGGACAGCCCGCAGTGCAAAGATCGATGGGATAACGGTGGCCGGCAAGACCGGTACCGCCCAGGTTGTCAAGGTCGCTGCCTACAAGCATTTGAAAGAAGAGGATATTCCGTATAAATTCCGCGATCATGCCTGGTTCACAGCCTTTGCCCCAGCGGAAGACCCGGAAATTGCCGTGACAGTTCTGGTAGAGCACGGTCTGCATGGAGGCTCAGGGGCGGCGCCGATTGCCACTGCGGTGATGAAAGAGTATTTCCGGGATCGTCTGGCCAGCCGGGCTGAGGACATTGCCCGGGAAGATCGCTGATTGAACCCTGAAGGTAGGTGGAGGGAGGAAATGAACATATTCAGAATTGACAGAAGATTGCTGGCAAATTTTGATTTTGTCCTGTTGGTTTTACTGCTGCTTGTCTGCGCCGCGGCGCTGAGCAATCTTTATAGCGCCTCGTATCCACCAAAAGCCCTTTCGGCAACTCCCTACATGAAACAGGGCATATTCATGCTGATGGGCTTCGCTGTTTTCCTGGTTATCATCAGCGTTGATTACCGGGAACTGCTATTCTGGAATTACCCCTTGTATTTTCTGATCGTAGTGCTGCTGATGCTGATGTATTTCATCGGGTATGAGGCCAATGGGTCGCAGCGCTGGATCAACCTCGGTTTCTTCAAACTGCAGCCTTCCGAGCCAGCCAAGCTGATGATGGTGATCACACTGGCCAGCTACTATTCAAGGAAGGAGGTTGTGGATGGCTATTCCCTCAAGCAGTTGATTGTTCCGATCGTCCTCACCGGCATCCCGTTCCTGCTCATTCTCCTGCAACCGGACCTGGGGACGGCGATGATGCTGGCGATTATCTTTGTATCGATGACGGTCTTTGTCAGGCTCAAACCTTCCACGTACCTCATTCTGGGTACGACGGCCATTACCCTCATGGTTGTCGCCTGGGAAAAGGTACTGAAACCATATCAGAAACAACGGATCCAGACCTTTCTCCATCCTGAGGATGATCCGATGGGCAACGGTTACCAGATTCTCCAATCAAAGATCGCAGTTGGGAGTGGTGGCAAGTTCGGGAAAGGATATCTTGAAGGGACTCAGGGGCATCTGCATTTCCTCCCGGAGCGGCATACCGATTTCGCTTTTGCCGTCTGGGGAGAGGAGTGGGGGTTTGTTGGCAGTTTCATCTTTCTGGGGCTGTATTTCGCCCTTCTGGTCTGGGGACTCTTTATAGCGATGAACGCCCGCGATCGCTTCGGAGTTCTGCTGGCTTTCGGTGTGGTTATCCTGATATTCTGGCAGGCGGTGATCAATCTGTTGATGATTCTCGGTTTCCTGCCGGTGGTCGGTATCCCCTTGCCGCTGGTTTCCTATGGAGGCTCATCTCTGATGACAACAATGATATGTTTCGCGATTCTGATGAATGTCAGGATGCGGAGATTTCAGACCTGAAGCAGTTCTTCGGTTGATTGCTTGTCTGCCCGGTGGTGTCAGTGTCCGGTTGCGCCAAGTACGAGGTCTCTCAGAGCGCTGATGAACAACGGGTGGCAGTTCAGCGAAGGGCTCGAGAGCAGTCGGATACCCAACTCTTCGGCAAATTTTTGATAGAGGATGTCGATCTCGTACAAGGTTTCGATATGGTCGGACACAAAACTGATCGGGACCATCAGGACATTCTTTTTCCCCTCGTCTGCCAACGTTCTGATCATTTCCGGCGTTGAAGGCGACAGCCACTCGACGGGACCGCTTCGGCTCTGAAAGCAGAGTCGGCCGGGTAAATTCGTCTGCTTTTCGATGGCCTGTACGGTTTGCAGAATATGGTCGACATAGGGGTCGCCGGCTTTGATGAAGGAAACCGGGAGGCTGTGCGCACTGTAGATAATCTGCACTTCTTGCTCGTCAAAACGAGAGAGGCCATTCTTTATGCTGTCGACAAGCGCACCGATATACAGAGGGTGATCCGGCCAGGACTCGATGGCAACGAAGGGAAGATCCGGGCAGAGGCGTTCCGCTTCCCTTTTCAGGTCGGAAAGCGAGGAACCGCTGGTCGCCCGTGAATAATGCGGGTAGAGGGGCAGCGCGATTATTCGCTCGACCTTCTGGGACTTCATTGCGGCGAGTGCCTGCGCGGCCCGGGGAGACCAGTAGCGCATGGCAATCGCAACAGAAAACAGCCCGCTGAACTGCAGGCTCTGCTCCAGGCACTGTGCCTGCTGGAGCGTGATTTCCTTGAGCGGAGAGCCACCACCGATCAGGGCATATGCCTTTCGACTTTTATCTGCTCTTTTGCGCGCTATGTACCAGGCAAGAGGCTTTTGCAGCCAGGGTGGTCCAAGCCGGATGATTTCGCGGTCAGAAAAGAGATTGTAGAGAAATCCCGCCACGTCTTCTTGTTTTTCCGGTCCTCCCATGTTGAGGAGGATTACGCCGGTTTTCATTGTTCCCATAACCATGCTCCCTGTCTTTTTCGGATCTCTTCAAGCAATTGTAACGGAAGAGCCTGGCAATAGCCACCACAACTCTCACCCCTTGAATGAGATACCATGTGATATTGAATGCATGGAGAGAAAGGGCGGCCGGTTACTTGATTATCGCAGGCGGGGGACTATAATAAAATTGAAGGCAGAAAAGTCTGGAGAAGCAGGACAAAGCATCCCGCACGTACCAGGAACTGGAGGCTGTCTGCCGGGAAGGTGCCTGAGGGCACAGGAGAGACAGTGGTGACAACCATTGTCGGAGCTTTTGACGGAGGAGCTATATGGAACTGAAGATCGAGGCCCGAAATGTGGAGTTGCGAAAAAGCTGGCAGGACAAGATCGAGGAGGAAAAGGAAAAGTTGGTGCGGTTTTATGCCAATTACGTCCTTCATCTTCGTGTCAGCATTGAGGCTACAACGCATCATAAGGAAGGAGGGTTTGAGGTCAAGTTAGTTGCGACAGTGCCAAATGATACGCTGGTTGTTGTCCGACGGGGTGAGGGAGTGCGTCCTCAGCTCATTGAGGCCTTTGATGTTCTTACAGACCAGTTGAAGGAAATCCTGCGGAAAAAGCGTCAGACCGTCAAACAGCCCGATACGAATCTGGAGGGCGATAAATTCGGCATTATTAGGAAGCTTTCCCCTCATGAATCGTATGGTTTTATTACCTCGAGCGATGAACGTGAAATTTATTTTCATGAGAACGCACTGAAGAATGTTGAAATGGATGCCTTGGCAGAGGGTGACAGCGTGGTTTTCGGAGAGACTGTCGGTGACAAGGGGCCGCAGGCCTCCTGGGTGCGACCGGCAAGGTAAAGAGCGGTTGTGCGCGAAGCGTGCACTGCAACAGAGGCCGTGGGAAGTACATCCCACGGCCGTTTTCATTTGTGATGTTCTTGATACGCCATGTCTTCGGACGTTGAAATGCGGTGCGTGGAAATGGACGATACAGTATAGAAAGTCGACATGTCGCAAGGTTGTTTTTCATCAAATCAATCGGAGAACCTCACCGTGCAGGAAGAAGTGTATCTCATTGATGGCAGTGCCTATATTTACCGTGCCTACCATGCCATCGCTCCCTTGTCGAATAGCAAGGGATTGGCTACGCACGCGGTTTTCGGTTTCATCAGTATCCTCCGTCGCCTGTTCAGAGAGAGGGAGCCGCACTTCGTGGCAGTGGCCTTTGATAGCCGCGGACCGGTATTCCGGCATGAATTATACGGTGAATACAAGGCAAACCGGCCGCCGATGCCAGCCGACCTGGTGGAACAACTCCCGTACATCAGGCAGTATGTCGAGGCGCTGAATATCCGGATCCTGGAAGAGCCGGGAGTCGAAGCGGACGACCTGATCGCCTCGGCTGTGTGCGAACTCCGTCGTCTGGGCCAGAAGGTCATCATCGTCTCCGGCGACAAGGATCTGCTGCAGTTAGTCGACTCGGCCACGACGATGTGGGATCCGATGAAGGGCAAGGTGATGGATGCCACCGAGGTCGCAAAGAAATACAATGTCCAGCCGGAACAGTTGCTGGACTGCTTTGCTCTGATCGGTGACAGTTCCGACAATATTTCCGGTGTTGCTGGGATCGGCCCGAAAACAGCCGAAAAACTGATTAACCAGTTTGGTTCATTGGAGGCCATTTATCAGGATATCGATGCACTTCCCCAGGCGAAGCTGGTGGAAAAGCTGCGCAGTGGCCGCGATGCGGCGTTTCTTGCACGGGAGCTGATTCGGCTCAAAGCGGATGTCGCCGTGCCGCGATCTCTCGCCGATTATGCCGTTTCTGTCCCTGATACGGAACGCGTCAGGGAATTGTATACCCAGCTTGAGTTCACGAGCCTGTTGAAAGAAGTCGAGACTTACACAGCCATACCAACGGAGGGGTTCACCGTTGTCAGGACTGCCGGGGAGCTGGATGGTCTGGTTGCTTCTCTGCAATCTGCCGACCTGTTGTGTGTCGACACCGAAACCACTTCTCTCGATGCACGGACCGCGGCGCTGGTCGGAATATCCCTCTGCATCGATCTCGATCGTGCCTGGTATATTCCGGTCGGGCACCGCGGATCCGACAAAGGACTGTTGCCGGGGCAACTGGAGGTGTCGCGTGTTGTCGAGGCCTTACGGCCATTCTTGACCTCACCGACCCTGCCCAAAATCGGTCATAACCTGAAATACGACTATACCGTTCTGCGCCAGCATTGCAGTGTCGATCTGGCCGGGCCGCTGCACGATACCCTGATCGCTGCCTATTTGACGGAAGAATCCGCCCGCTCCTACAAGCTCGATGAGCTGCTGCTGTCGCGGGGCATGCGTCTGACCACCTTTGAAAACGTCACTGTCGGTGACAAGAGGCCGGATTGTTTCGCCTATGTTGCTATCGAAGCAGCCAGCGATTACAGCTGTGAGGATGTCTATGCCTCACTGCTGCTCTGGCGGGAGTATGAACCCATCCTGCGGCAGAAGCAGTTGTATCGGCTTTTTCAACAGGTGGAGATGCCGCTGGTGCCGATTCTGGCACGGATGGAAATTGCCGGAATAGCGATCGATCACGAGGTGCTGGCGCGACTCTCCACTGAATTTCTTGCAAAGCTCACCGCCCTTGAGCAGGAAATCTACCGCCTTGCCGGTCGGCAGTTCAATATCCAATCGCCGCGACAGCTTGGCGAGATCCTCTTTGAAGAATTGCAGCTGCCGTTCGGCCGCAAGACCAAAACCGGCTATTCGACGGATGTCAAGGTTTTGGAGAAGCTTGCCGCACGGCACGATCTGCCGGCCCGCATCCTCGATTACCGGACCATCGCCAAACTGCAGTCGACCTATATCGAGCGGCTCGCGTCATTGCAGGACCCGGAGACAGGAAGGGTCCATACCTCGTTCAACCAGGCAGTGACCGCCACAGGTCGACTGTCGAGCAGCAATCCCAACCTGCAGAACATCCCTGTCCGTTCGGAAGACGGCAACCGCATCCGCCAGGCCTTTGTCCCGGCGGAAGGAATGGTCTTTCTTGCGGCAGATTACTCCCAGATCGATCTGCGGGTTCTTGCCCATTACTCACAGGACAAGGCATTGCTGCAGGCGTTTCGTTCGGGTGAGGATATCCATGCCAGGACTGCCGCCGAAATTTTCGGGGTCTCTCCTCTCTTGATCACCTCCGAGATGCGTCGGGTGGCCAAAAGTATCAATTTCGGCATCGTCTACGGAATGAGCAGTTTCGGTCTCTCCGAACAGCTCAACATAGGCAGGAAGGAGGCGCAAACCTTTATCGACAGATATTTTGGTCTGTATCAGGGGGTAAAGCGTTTCATGGCCGAGGTTGTCGAGCAGGCCCGCCGGGATGGGTTTGTGACAACGCTTCTGGGACGTCGCCGCAACCTGCCGGATATCGCAAGCAGCAACCGGGTCAGTCGTGAATTTGCCGAGAGAACGGCGATCAATACGCCGATTCAGGGTACTGCTGCTGATATCATCAAGCTGGCGATGGTCGCTGTCGACAAAATTATCACGCAACAGTCACTGCCGGCCAGGCTACTGCTGCAGGTCCACGATGAGCTTGTCTTCGAATTGCCGGACGGTGGCTTCGAACCATCCGTGACGATCATCAAGGAGGCAATGGAGCAGGCGTTGCCGCTGGATGTACCCCTGGTGGTGAATTGCAGTGTTGGGCACAGTCTAGCCAAGTGACCCGGCGGAGCCCAGCGGTCTTGATGCATCATCCAGGCAAGGCCGATCTGATAGGTGAAATCAATAAAATATCTGACAAGTAGCTATGAATAAAAAGAAAATTGAGACGTTGTACCAGGAGGCACTGGTTTTTCTCCGCTACGCGGTACCGGAAGAGAATCTCTCCCGAGCCATACAGGTTATAGACAGCTATCGCGAGGATATCCCCGGGCTCCTGGTACTGCGTGAATATTACCGGTCACTGCCGGAGGTCCGGGAAGAGGCGGTGGAAAAAATCGTGGAGATGGCGTCTTGCCAGGGGGTTATCCTGTTTGCCGTCGTCACGGAAGGGTACGAGTACCTGTATGTGATGGAGGATGACCGGGTGATGTACGTCGGAGAAGGCGGACGCGAGGTCGAAGACGAGATCCTGGCCTTTTTCGGTTTTCCAGCGCAGGAGGATTTCCTTTTTGCCTGCCGGATGCTGAGAGACCAGGATGCGTATGGCGGGGCGGACCGCGCCATTGCCGGCCGGTGCCCGGTCTGTTTCGCCTTCGAGGGGGAGTTCCACCAGTTTGGGTGCCCCGTCGAGGTCTGTCCGTGGTGTCTTGGCCAGCTCAATCGCTGCAACTGCCGTTTTGACCAGATGGGAGTCGAACAGATCGGGGATGAATTTGAAGTTGCCAGATTTCAGCGCCTGCTGATCGAAAAAGGGCGGATTCGTTTTCGTCCAGGTCAAGCCCCGGCATATCCCGCGATGGCTGATGGCCTGGATCCGGACAATCGCAGTTCATGAAGCTGAGACTGGTCGATCCCCGGAGGGAGGAAAGGGGATGCGGTCTCTTTGCATCCCCTTTCTTTCAGCAGGGCTATTTCTCTAGCCCGGAAACACTCTTCAGATACTGATAGAGGTCGGAATCCGACGAGAGAATGAGTGAGGTATTCTTGTTGACAATGGCCCGGTAGCTCTCCAGGGTTTTCTGGAAAGCATAGAATTCGGGATCCTGGGTGTAAGTCTGCCCGTAGATTTTGGTCGCCTCGGCATCGGCTTTGCCACGGATGGTTGTCGCCTCGCGGTTGGCCTCCGAGATGATCTGTTTCAATTCCTTGTCGACCCTGCCAAGAATTTCGGCCTTCTGGCCTTCGCCCATCGAACGCCTTTCGGCGGCAATCCGTTTCCGCTCTGATATCATCCGGTTGAAGACGGTGAGCTGAACTGAATCGATGTAATTGACCCGCTTGATCATCACGTCAATCAGGGTGATGCCGTACTGCGGGGTAAGTTTGGCTGCCTGGTCACGCACCGTCATGGCAATCTTGTCGCGACCCTGTTTCGGTTTCACTCCGATAATGTCTGTCGTCGGCGACATCTTCTCGGGAGACCAGTCTGAGCTGCGAATGATCTCGATAAGGTCGTTCTTGTTGACCAGATCTCGGACAGTGCCACCGATGATATCGTCAAGCAGCGATTGGGCCTTTGTCTCGGTCTTTACCGCCTGCATGAATTTCAGGGCGTCACTGATCCGCCAGCGTGCTGTGACATCGAGAAAAATAAAGGTCTTGTCGTTGGTCGGTATCTGGTTCGGCTCACCGTCCCAGATGAGGGTTTTCTTCTCAAAGAAATTGGCGATCTGGATAAAAGGCAGCTTGAAATGAAGGCCGGCCTTGGTGATCGGCTCGCCAACGGGGGCGCCGAACTGGGTGACGACAACCTGCTTCCCTTCTTCTAGGATGAATATGCCGTCGTAGACGACGATGATCGCAAAGAGCACAAGTCCGGCAAGAATGATTCGAGCAATATGTTTCATGTGGTCTTCCTTAATAGGCAGCTATTTCGTTTCTGGAACCGGCATTCCCTTGGTGCCGGAGATGTTCAGCAGCGGCAGCGGTGACTGCTGATCCTCATCGATGACATAGACCGATTCGACATTGGGCAGAATTTCCTGCATGGCCTCGAGATATAGCCGTTTTCTGGTGACATCGGGGGAATTTTTGTACTCTTTGAGGATATCCGTGAACCGCTCAGTTTCACCCTTGGCGTCATTGATCCTGGCGGCGGCATAGCCATGCGCTTCCTGGATGATTTTTTTTGCGTCACCGCTGGCCTTGGGGATAACCCGGTTATAGGTTTCCTGGGCTTCGTTGACCAAGCGCTTCATATCCTGATCGGCTTCGTTGACTTCGTTGAACGCCGGCTTGACCGGGTCGGGAGGATTGATGTCCTGGAATTGAACGGTTACCACTCCGACTCCGGCTTCGAGCTTGTCGAGCAGGGACTGCAGTTCAGTTTTCACCTCAGCCGCCAGGAGTTCACGGTAGCTCAGGACATAATCGAAATCCATGTTGCCTACTATCCGGCGGGTCACACTTTCAGAGGCGTCGCGAATGGCCTGCTGCACATTGCGGACCTGGAAGAGGAAGGAATAGGGATCGCTGACCTTGTACTGGACGATCCAGGCAACATTGATGACGTTCTTATCGGCCGTCAGCATCAGCGACTCATTCTCGTAGCCTGTCCTTTCAAAGGCAGGTTGGCCAGGCATCCGGGTGCGGAACCCGAATTCCTCTTTTCTGATACTCTCGGTGTCGACTTTATACAGGGTGTCGACATATGGAATCTTGAAATGGAGACCGGGAGCAGCGCTGCGCAGGTACTGGCCAAGGCGCAGGACGACACCGATCTCGCCTGGGGCAATTTTGAAGAAGGAGAGATAGACACCCTGCAGGACAATCAGTACCAGGATAAACGAAAAAATTTTACCGATGTTGGCGAACGGACTTGTCGGAGAGCCGGAGGCATCGCCGTTGCCACCGGGTGAAGCAGGTTTTTTGGCCTCGGAAAAGAATTCCTGCAGTTTCTTGATCAGCTGTGCGACCATTTCCTCCGGCGTCTGCGGTCGATTCCTTCTTCCCCAGGGGGGTTGTTGGTCTTGGTTGGACATGAATGATTTCTCCCGATCTCGATTGACTGAATGTTATCATACCTGTGCCGGCCGACGTCGAGTGAGGGACTCTTTGCCGGGGCAGTTGCTTTACCTTTGGAATTGCAGAAAAACTTTAAAATTTCGTAAAAGATAAGTACTCATTGGAAGGATTGCAAACCAAATCGTCTCCGCCATGGGTCTCTGGAACGTTCCCGACCATCGGGACTGGAATGTCTGCATTGATGGAAACGGGTACGTAGAGAGCTTCCGTTTATTCTGTTGCAAGTTATTTTGCTGTGCCCAAACGAGAGGTAATCAATATGGATCTATTCATCATTTGTCTGCTCATCCTGCTGAACGGCCTGTTCTCGATGTCGGAAATCGCCGTTGTATCGAGTCGTTTCGCCCGCTTGCAGAAACTTGCCAGATCAGGCAACCGGAGGGCTGAGACCGTCCTCGGTCTCAAATCCGAACCAGTCGCGTTTTTCTCCACCGTGCAGATCGGCATTACGATGGTCGGCATTCTCAGTGGAACGATCGGCGAGACGGCTATGATCGACCCTTTGGCGGACTGGCTGGCCGGGTTTGACGCGACGGAGGCATATGCCCGGGGTTTGGCGATGACTGCCACTGTGGTGATTCTGACATATGTTTCGGTGGTGGTCGGGGAACTTGTCCCGAAACAACTGGGATTGATTGCCCCGGAGAAGATTGCAGTCATCATCGCAATGCCCATGCAGGGCCTGGCCTTTGCGGCACGACCGCTGATCTGGCTTCTGTCGGCCTCATCCAAACTGGTGCTGGGAATTTTCAGACAGGATGGACAGAAAGACCCCCCTGTAACGAATGCGGAGATCCGTCTGCTGATGGAGCAGGGAGCTGAAGCGGGGGTCTTCCATGCAAGCGAACGGATCATGGTAGCCAATGTGTTGCGCCTCGATGAACAGAGTGTCAGGGCGATCATGACTCCTCGCCAGGATATCTATCTTGTCGATCTCAATAAACCGGAACCAGATGTGCTGAGGGACCTGGCCGAGTGTCCATTTGCGAGGGCGGTTGTCTGTCGTGGCGGCCTCGAGCATATACTTGGGATCCTCAAGCCTGGTGATCTTGCCAAAGGCCTCCTGGTTGGGCGGAAGCTGGATATCGACACACATATTCAGCCGCCGGTATACCTCTGGGAGGGGGTGACGACGACGCAACTCATTGAAAAAATAAAAGAAGCCCGTGC
>CAYYWK010000044.1:0-10582 GCA_964475345.1 uncultured Desulfobulbus sp. | reverse complement strand
GAAAGGCTCTGAAGGCCATCGCCGGGATTGAGGGTGGTTGCGACAGAAAGGTTCCGGTACTACTCGTTTCTCATGCGCCTCCTATGAACACTCGGGTTGACACGATATACAACGGACGCCATGTCGGATCTTCAGCTATTCGCCGCATTATTGAGACGTACCAGCCCGATCTCTGCGTCACCGGCCATATCCACGAAGCCAAAGGCTCGGACAATATCGGAATGACCACCATTCTGAACCCAGGCACACTGCGCAGCGGCGGTTGGATCGAAATCCGCCTCATCCATTCAACTCTACACGCAACTCTGCAATGACTGAAAACATCGATACCATTATCGTCGGAGGCGGCCTCTCAGGCCTGACCATTGCCCATACACTGAAAACTCGTGCACCGGGACATCGATTCCTGCTCATTGAGAAATCCGAGCGGACCGGCGGCGCCATCAGCTCTCACCGAGACCAGGGGTATATAGCCGAATCAGGCCCACATGGTTTCCTTGACAATTGCCCGGAGAGTCAGCGGTTACTTGCGGAAACCGGTCTTGACAGCGAGGCCGTCAGGGCGCCGCTCAAAAGCTTCGTCCGCTATGTCTGCCTTGACGGCAGGCTGTGCTGCATCCCTCAAAGTCCCGGGAAAATTCTCATGGCTCCGCTCATCCCGTGGCAGGCAAAGTTGCGCGTATTGTCAGACCTCTGGATCAGGCCGCTTGCAGGCGAACCAACGGTTGCCAAATGGATAGCCCATCGTTTCGGTCCGGCCCTTCTGCCCTTCGCCGACGCTGTCTTTACCGGCACCTACGCAGGGGATTACAACGAACTCTCCATCGACAGCGTCATGCCTGGCATCCGACAACTGGAGAAAGAAAAGGGTTCCGTCATCCGCGGGCTGGTACACAAGATGTGGCAGGCGAGGCAGTCGGGGGCGAAGAAGAAACTGGTCATTCCCGCCATGACCAGTTTTCCGACAGGCATGCACCGTCTAGCAGAACGCCTGACCGAGACCCTGGAACCGGCGAGCGAGTTCCTGCTGGGCTGTGGTGTTACAGCGCTGTCCCGCAGCGATACGGGCTGGCAGGTGACCTCGAATCGTGGGAGCCATTCCGCGACGAATGTGGTTCTCGCCCTGCCGGTGAACTCAACCCTGCCGCTACTTGGCACCATGTCGGCAAAGCCTCCGGTATCTTCCATTCCCGAAGCATGGATTGCCACTGTTGTCTTTGGCTTCGGCCCCAGCGCGGTATTGCCGCCAGGTTTTGGATATCTCGTCCCGGAACAGGAAGGGCGATTCGCCCTCGGGACCCTGTTTTCTTCCAATATGTTTCCGGGGAGGGCACCGGCTGGCCATATCGTCTTTGAAACCCTGGTCGGAGGCCGGCGTCACCCTGAACGGCTGCAACTCGATGACGCAACCATGACTCGACTTGCTCTGGAGGATATTCGCGATATCCTCAGTCTTCCGGGTGAACCCCTGTACAGCACCGTACTCAGGCCGGCAAGCGGGATACCGCAACTTGAGCGGGGCTATGGCCGCCTGCTTGCCTGGCGCAACCGGCTGATGCAGGAAAATCGCAGCCTTTCCATCTGCGGCTTTGGCTGGGAAGGAATCGGTATCAACGACATGATCAAAGGGGCGGTCAAGGTCGCCGAAGGCATCCTCGACGCCTCTGGTTCGCAGATCCGGCAGCCGGAGGTCAAAGGCGTCTATTTTTAGACATGGCTTCGTACGACACTGCGCAACCCCCAAAAAAAGGGATGGCCACTTTTCAGCGGCCATCCCTTTTCGTCTCAGCTCCCACCAGCGATCTGTCAGAGCTGTTTCACCTTATCCCCAAGCAGATTGAGTTGGGCATTGACCGATGCATCTCGGGCGGTAAGGCTGCCAACCACCTTGATCGCGTGGAGGACCGTGGAATGGTCACGGTTGAAGATCCTGCCGATGTCGGCAAGTGACTCTTCCGTGTATTTCCGGCTGAGGTACATCGCCACCTGACGGGGAAAAGCAATAGTCTTCTTCCGTGAACGGGACTGCATATCCTGGACGCTGACCTTGAACTGGCTGCTCACCAGGTCACTGATCATCGTCGACGTCAGCACCTGCTGATGGCCTACCACACCGGCAACCACCTCCCGGAGAAGTTCGAAATCCACCTCTCCATTGCGCAAACTGGCCTTTGCCCGCAAGGCTATCAGGGCCGACTCCACCTTACGCACGTCTCCCCGGATGTGCTGAGCGAGGAAATCGATCTGCTTCTCCTGCAATGCCAATTGCTGCTGTTGGGCCTTTCTGCTAATGATCCGCAGCCTGGTCTCGATATCCGGTGGCTTGATACTGGTAACCAGGCCGGCAGACATCCGTGAACGGAATTCGTCGTCAATACCAACCAGGTCCCGAGGCGCACTGTTTGCAGTCATAATCACCCGTTTCCCTGACTTTATCAAGGTATCGAGTAATTCGTTCAACTCCTCCTGGGTTTTCTTCTTGCCAGTCAGCGAGTGCATGTCTTCAACCAGAAGGATATCACAGTTCTCATGGTACTTGCGTTTGAACTGGTCCATCGTGTTGGCTTGGATTCCCCGGACCATCTCGGAGGAAAACTGCTGAGCCGTCACATAGTGCAGTCGCGTCATCGGCGAATCGGAAATAATCTTGTGGGCAACGGCATGGGTCAGGTGACTCTTGCCAAGCCCCGTGCTGCTGTTGATGTATAGACACGGGCCGACAAGGTCGTCGCTCACCGAAATGGACTGGCAGGCAGAATGCGCAAGGATATTGCTTTCACCGACCATGAACTCGTCAAAGGTGTACCGGGGGTGGAGGGCGCGCACACGGGTGGTGTTCTCCGGCACATTCGGCAACCGCATCTGGCCTCTGGTCGGCTGAGGAGATTGAACCGTACCCTCTTGTTCGCAGAGCACTACCTTTCTGGGACTTGCGCCGCATTTCCTGATCGTTTCCTCGATCAGGGTGAGATAGTGCTGGCTCACATATGCATTGAAATAACGGTCAGGGCTGGCGAGAACCACCTTCTCCTCCATGAT
The DNA here is from genome assembly GCA_964475345.1 of uncultured Desulfobulbus sp. Lineage (GTDB taxonomy): Bacteria > Desulfobacterota > Desulfobulbia > Desulfobulbales > Desulfocapsaceae > Desulfoprunum. The sequence continues at coordinate 7,543 of CAYYWK010000044.1, read as the reverse complement.
CTGAACGCACTCCAGAGGTTCTATCCACAGAGAATACACACTCTCGGCGAGCGCATCCTTCAATCTCTCCTTTGTCTTCTCCCAAAGCATACACTATCCTTTTCGTAACAATATTGAGAAACGATTGAGAATCATTTGAGACAATCCAACAGAATTGAAGGTACCTGTGAGCAAGACTTCCTTCAGCTTGAACCACCTGCCGGTCCAATGCCGCCAACCACAACCCGGCATACAGGCGAGTGCACAAAACGGGCCTTTCAATCACCTGCCGGATGGGGGATCATTAACTTCATTTTTCTATCCTCGTCAAAGACCATATCGAGAAATTTCACATCTCTGCAAACTGTTACTGTTAACACCGGCGAAGGCATGAGCAGCCTGTGTTTGCGCCGACACCTTCTCTGAAGCCTTATTCGATATGGACTTGCGCCGACATCTCTTTTCCGGCGTCAAATAGACCTCTTAGTCATAGCTATCGCAAGTTATCAACAGTCTCATGAATTTCTTTAACTCATATTTTCTCAATATTTATGATCAATACTGTAATTTTCTCAATATTACTCTTCTCATCCGGTGAAACCGGCTATTTCTCAATGCTCACGTCCTCAACCAAACGCTAACTCTTCCCTCATTTTTTTCGAACGTCATCCCAACATCCACAACCTGTCAATCGCACCCAATCGAAGCTGCCTGTTCGCTGAAGGATGCACCGCAAATCCCTCACACTCCCTGCCCCAACTTCCCTCCATGGTGCAAACACGGAATCACCTTCAAAACGTCCCACATCAGCGGCGATTTTTCATAACCACCCTTGCCAGCGTGAGCACCTGCACCTCCTCCGCCCCGCCCTCCATAAGGGTTTTCGCACATTCATTCACGGTAGTACCGGTCGTATAGACATCATCAATCAGGCAGATCCTTTTCCCCCTCACCCCACCTCCATTTTTTATATAAAAGGCGGATCTGAGATTGTTTCGTCGGGCGGCACCGCTCAACGACGTCTGCGCGCCCGTGTCCCTTCCTCGCCTGAGGAGATCTGAACGGATATCTTTCGTGCGCTCCGGGAAATACTCGCGGGCAAGAATGTCCGCCTGATTGAAACCTCGCTGCTTTAGCCGGCTGACAAAAAGTGGAATAGGTACGATCAGATCAACTGCACCAGGCTGATCAACATGCGAGTGAGCAATTATCCAGCGAAGGGCCGGAAGCACCGTGGTGTCCCCGTGGTATTTGAGGCGGTGAAGGAGTATGCGAACCGGTTGGTCATAGCGGATAGAGGATCTGGCTCGACTGAAATACGGTGGATTGCGCCGACATGTCCCGCAGAGATGGTTATGGGCGGGATTGCCCGAAACTATGTTACCGCAGCAGACGCAAAGTGGAGGCTGGATGTATTCTATCTGCAGCCAGCATCTACTGCACAGGCATTCCGGTTCACTCTGGACAGTGGAGCCGCCACAGAGGGTACAGGCGGGAGGAAACAGGAGATCAATGAAAGCCTTGAGCCATCTCATCTTCCCTTGTATGTCGTTGTATGTATTTGGTGTCCAACCGGAATCACGGTTACTGCGCACATAGTGGAACGTGCACGCCGCGTCTCTGCTTTTCCAGTATCGTGCATGGCCAACGTCCCCAGAAATGGATCATTTTCATCGATCTCATTTGCTCTCTTTGCATTTCCCCCCAAACATGGCATAATGAGCACGGCTTTCCACCGGGAGACAACACTAGATGCAATATCAGGTTGTTATGACAATCTCCTGACGACTTCCGGTGTACTGCTGGCGACCCCATCCTGCCGGACACCACCAACAGAAAGGAACGCTCCCATGGCTGACACAGGAACTCCAATGCCTCCAATCCGACACATCTTTCTTCCGCCTCTGATCCAGTTGCTCATCTGTGCAATCACAGTATTTGGCCTGGTTTTACCGGCACACGCTTCTGAGCAACACACCGCATTTCTACCGCTGAAGATCAACAGCAAGGAAAATGCCGACAAGCTGGCCAAACAGGCGGACATCTATCTGGAAGAAGCTTTGATCAGCAATGGTCAGGCCTTGATGCCCCGTGACCAGGCAACCGACATTGTCAATTTTGCCGCGACCTGGCCACCGCCGGTCTCTCAGATGCAGAAAGTTGCCGAAACTACAGGATTTGACAACGTAGCCGCTGGCAGCCTGACTTTTGTCGGTAACCAGATAAGCCTTGACTTCAAGATCTTCGACCTGCTGACCCCAAGCACCCCACGCTACTATTTCAAAGACGGGCTGACCCTCGAGACCCTGCGCGATGGCATTACCACCGTCATTGGTGAAATCATGCTCTACTCAGGCAAGGACCTGCGTATCGCCACCATCGCGCCGGAAGGGAACAAGCGAATCGACTCCGGAGCGATATTGCGCAAGATTAAGAGCAAGGCGGGAGATATCTACAGCCCTGCGACATTGCGGGAGGACCTGAAAGCGATTTACAGCATGGGGTACTTCAACGATGTGCAAATCAATGTCCAGGAAGACGACAAGGGAAAGCATATCGTTTTCAAGGTTGTTGAAAAGCCGGTGATCGCCTCCCTGGTTTTTGAAGGCACTGACGAGTTGAAAGAAGAAGACGTCAAAAACGCGGCGAACATCAAGGAACACTTCATTCTCAATCCGGCAAAGGTCAACGCCGCCGTAGAAGCCATCAAGGAGCTTTATAAATCAAAAGGGTACTACAACACCCAGGTCAAATCAGAAACCACCTTCCCCTCTGATGAAGGCGCGGTTGTCCGTTTTATCATTGATGAAGGCGAAAAGATCTACATCAAGGAAATTACTTTCGAGGGCAACACCACTTTCGATGACGACGAACTCGCCGATGAGATCAAGACCAGCGAGAAAGGGTTCTTCAGTTGGCTGACGGCTTCAGGCACCCTGAAGATGGACGAAGTGAAACAGGATGTTGGCCGCATTGTCGCCTATTACAACAATCACGGGTTCCTTGAAGCACGAATTTCCGAGCCGACCATCCGCCAGGAAGAAGAATGGCTGTATCTGACCTTCATGGTGGACGAAGGCCCGCGTTTCAAGGTAGGCACCATTGACGTCTCAGGGGATTTGATCTCCGACAAGGAGGAGGTACTGAAACTGCTGACGATCAGGAACGAGGAATTTCTCAGCAAACAGGTCATGCGGGAAGATATCCTGAAAATTACCGATTTTTACGCTGAGAAAGGATATGCATTCGCAATCGTCAAGCCGAACATCAAGAAGTCTGAGTCGGGAACCCGGCTGGATGTCGTTTTTGATATCGATCAGGGGGATCTCGTCTATATCGACCGTATATCCATCAAAGGAAACCTCCGAACCCGGGACAACGTCATCCGCCGTGAACTGAAGGTTGCCGAAGGCGGCATCTTCGATTCCAAGGCCCTGCGGGAAAGCACCCAGGCCCTGCAACGCCTCGAGTTCTTCGAGGAGGTCAACGTTACCCCGGAACCATCGCTTGACCCTACCCGCATGAACATCGTCATCGAGGTTAAGGAAAAGAGCACCGGCACATTCAGTATCGGCGCCGGTTACAGCACGGTCGATGAGCTGATCTTCATGGGTGAGATTTCCGAGAACAACTTCCTCGGCCGTGGCGACAAGCTCTCGCTTGCCGCTAATATCGGGGGATCGAGTTCCTACTATAATCTCGGCTACACCAACCCCCATGTCAACGACTCGGAACTGTCCTGGGGTATGGACGTCTTCGACACGGAACGGGAGTACGACGATTATACCAAGGAATCCACCGGTGGAGACCTCCGCATCGGCTATCCTCTCTGGGAAAAATGGCGGATGATCGGCATGTACAGCTATACCGACACCACTCTCAGTGATGTATCGGAAAACGCCTCCTATATCATCCGTAACTCGGTGGACCTCAACATCACCAGCGCACTCAAGTTCTCGTTCGTCCGCGACAGCCGGGACCGGATCTTCAGCCCATCAACAGGCTCGTACAATCTGATGAGCGTCGAATACGCCGGCGGTCCATTCGCCGGCGATGCCGAATTCACCAAACTGGAAGCCACCACCAGCTGGTATTTCCCGATGTTCTGGAAGACGGTCTTCCATGCCAAGGGATCTGCCGGGCAGGTGTTCGAAAACGAGACCGACAAGCTACCAGTGTACGAACGGTTCTATCTCGGTGGCATCAGAACCGTCCGCGGTTTCGACTACGGAGACATCAGCCCGATCGATCCTGCGACCGGCGAGCGGATTGGTGGCGACAAGATGTGGTACACCAACCTGGAATTCATCTTTCCTATTGCCGAAAGCCAGGGCGTACAAGGTCTTTTCTTCTTTGATACCGGCAAGGTCTTCGATGACGAAGATGACTGGGCATTTGACGACGCCCGGCAATCCGTCGGTGTTGGTCTCAACTGGCTCTCGCCAATGGGACCTCTGGTCCTGGTGTGGGGCTACAACCTCGATCCGCTTGATGACGAGGATGATTCTGTCTGGGACTTCACGGTCGGCGGTACGTTCTAACCTCCCTTTTCCTCACTGTTTTTTCCGCCGGTTGCTCGCAAGAGAGCAACCGGCTGTTTTTTTTATCAATGCACAGAGATATCGCTCAATTTCTGCACTCATCGGCCTCAACCCTCCAGCTTAGCGGCCTGCATGGTTCCAGTCCGTCCTGGCTGGCCTGCCAGTTGGCAGAACACCAGCATTGCTGTTGCATCGTCCCCGATGAGCAGCTCGTCGCCCCTGTCGAGCAGGACATCAGGCTGTTCACCGGCAGGAGGGTTGTCAGCTACCCCGCCCACGAGATTCCACCGTACACGCCACTTACACCGGACCAGCAGACTACCGCACTGCGGATATCCGCATTGTTCCAGGTTGCAGACAGCCACGAGCCGCTGATTTTTATCACATCGATCGAAGCTATGATGCGCAGGGTCATGCCGAAAGGCCTGCTCACCCGCGTCCCCGAACTCGTCATGTCCGGCGAGGAATGCGAGATATCCTCGCTGGTCGACGCTCTTGCGGCGATGGGCTATGAACAGGTCGCTCTGGTGCAGGCAGTCGGGGACTATTCCCTCCGGGGAGGCATACTTGATATCTACCCGCCGCCATTTCCAATAGCTGACAACCGTCTCCACGATGGCCCGATCCGGCTCGATTTCTTCGGCGACACCATCGACTCGTTGCGGGTGTTCGATCCGTTGACGCAACGCTCCATTATGGAAATTGCCGAGGCAATTCTCCTGCCGGTCAGCGATATCATCTCTTCCGCGCCCGGAAAAGCATCCACGCTGGCCCTGAAACGCTCCTTCCAAACGTTCGCTGATGCTCAAGGCTGGGACATGGAAGAGACCCGCCCCCTCATCGATCAGGTTGTCAGCGGTCGCCGTTTTTCAGGCATGCAGTTCTTCCTGCCGCTTTTCTATCCCGAGGAAGGAGCAGGCAGTTCGACAGTGTTGGATTTCCTCCCGGCAGCAACGACACTGCTGCTTCTCCAACCAGAAGCCATCAGCCAAAACATGGAACTCGTCGAAGAGCGCGTTCACAGCAACTTTGCAGTGGCTCGTTCTGCAGGTCGGCCAGCGATGCCGCCCGAGACCCTTTTCCTCGGTACTCAGGAAATTCACTCCCAAATAGCCGGCTTCAAGCACGTTTTATGCAGTGATTTTCAGCACGGCGATGTCGAGCCGGTCCGGCTGTCAACCGAAAGTCACCGCCCCCTGAAACAGACCATTGCAACTCGGCGGCGGGATCAAGGAATTCTCACCCCGCTTTCAGAGCAGATTACGGCATGGCATCATGAAGGAGACAGCATCATTCTCTGCTGCCGATCCCCCCGGCACCTCAACAACCTGAGAGACCTGCTGACCCGACACCACCACCAGACCGCAGAAATAGGGACGCCACTTCTTCTCGACGCCCCACCTCCCGATTTTCGGGAGCAGGTTGTCCATCTCTGCCGCCAGCCTCTGACCGAAGGTTTTTCTCTTCCCGAACTCAAGATCCATCTGCTTTCGGAAATCGAACTCTTCGGTGAAATGCGCATTGGGGAAAAAAAGCGAAGATACAAAAGTGGCGAGCCAATACGTTTCAGCGAGTTGAAGGACGGGGATATCGTCGTCCATCGTGACCATGGTCTGGGAATCTATCAGGGCCTCGTGACCATGGAGTTCCATGGAGTGGCCAATGACTTCTTCCATATCGAGTACCGCGACGGCGACCGCCTGTACGTTCCCGTCGACAGACTCAACCTCATTTCCCGCTACGAAGGACTGACCGATCACACACCCAAGATCGACAAACTCGGCACTCAGAACTGGAAAACCATTACTTCCAAGGTTAAGGAAGAGGTCTGGAAGACGGCCCAGGAACTGCTGGAAATTTATGCGACTCGAGAACTCCGGCAGGGGCGGCAGTTCTCAGCTCCCGCCGAATTGTTCCACGAACTCGAAGAATCCTTCCCCTTCGACGAGACTCCCGGCCAGGACAAGGCTATCACTGAGGTTATTGATGATCTGATCTCTGAAAAGCCGATGGACCGCCTGGTCTGCGGCGATGTTGGATATGGCAAGACCGAGGTGGCGATACGGGCTGCCTTCAAGGTCGTCGAGGATGGCCTGCAGGTTGCCGTGCTGGTGCCTACCACCGTGCTGGCTGAACAGCATCTCAAGACTTTTCGTGAGCGACTGCAGGGTTTCCCGGTCCGGATCGAATGCATCAACCGTTTCCGGACAGCCGCCGAACAGAAGAAAATCGTCAAGGATCTGGCGGAGGGGGCAATCGACATCCTGATTGGTACCCATCGCCTGCTTTCAAAAGATCTGGTCTTCAGAAACCTGGGCCTGCTGATCATCGACGAAGAACATCGATTTGGGGTTGGTCATAAGGAAAAGATCAAGAAAATCAGAGCAGAGGTTGATGTTCTGACCCTCACCGCCACCCCTATCCCGCGGACCCTGCAGATGTCACTTCTCGGCATCCGCGACCTCTCGGTCATTTCCAGTCCGCCCGAGCACAGGCTTCCTGTAAAAACCTTCGTTTCCCAGTATGACGATCTGGTCATCAAGGAAGCGGTGACCAAAGAGATACGGCGGAACGGGCAGGTATTTTTTGTCCACAACCGTGTCAGGTCCATCCATCAGGTTGCAGCCACTATCAGAAACCTGGTTCCGGGAGCCCGGGTGGCAGTGGCCCATGGCCAGATGGCCGGCAAAGAACTCGAGGATATCATGGTTGCCTTTGTCAACAGGGAGACCGATGTCCTGATCTGCACCACGATCATTGAATCCGGCCTTGACATCCCTTCTGCAAACACCATCATCATCAACCGGGCCGACCAGCTTGGTCTGGCCGAAATTTACCAGCTGCGGGGCAGGGTCGGCCGCTCGAGCCTGCAATCCTATGCCTATCTGATGGTGCCCTCGCTCGACAGCCTCAGCAAGGACTCCCGTGACCGCCTCCAGGCACTTATGGACTGCGGAGAACTCGGCGGTGGCTTCCGTCTGGCGATGAGTGATCTGCAGATCAGGGGCGGCGGCAATCTGCTC
>CAYYWK010000043.1:0-10982 GCA_964475345.1 uncultured Desulfobulbus sp. | reverse complement strand
GCCCTGGAGGAATTGGGGCAGACCCTGGCAGCCGGGCTGGATTTCGGAATATTCTGAACTGCCCTGTCCAGACCGGAAGGCAACCCAGCTTCGTCTGCCCTGCTTCAAACATCACCGCATCAACCAAAGAGGCCACCATGAGAGCGAAAGTCTACTGCATCGAGTCGGCAGCAAACGAAAAAGACGGACAACTCTGCCTGCGGCTAGACAGGCTGATCGATGCGGAGAACCTGCTCGACTGCATCGCCGACAGGGATGTCACCGCCATCAAAACCCATTTCGGCGAATCGAAAAAGACCGGTTACGCACGGCCGCCCTTCCTCAAAACGATCGGCGAGGCCGTCAAGCGGCGGGGAGGGAGCCCCTTCCTCACCGAGACCTCGACACTGTACAGGGGCAACCGCAGCGACGCCATCAGCCATATCGCCCATGCCCACAGACAGGGCTTCGGCGTCGCCGCAACCGGCATGCCGACGATCATGGCCGACGGTCTCTTCGGCGACGAGGAATGCCTTGTGCCGGTGAGCGGCAGAATATATTCCTCGGTGCATATCGCCGCCCTGTTTGCCAAGTGCAACGCCCTCGTCGTGGTCAGCCATTTCACCGGCCATCTCGCCGCCGGTTTCGGCGCCACCCTGAAAAACCTCGGGATGGGCTGCGCCAGCCGCAAAGGAAAGATGGAGCAGCATTCCACCGCCAAACCGAAAATCGTCGCCAAAAAATGCACCGGCTGCGGTACCTGCGTCAGGTGGTGCCCGCAGGACGCCATCACCCTCAAAAAGAAAGTGGCGGCAATCGATGCCAAAAAATGCATCGGCTGCGGTGAATGCCTGGCGATGTGCCGCTTCGACGCCGTCAAGTTCGACTGGGGGGCAACCTACGAGGACCTTCAGAAAAAGGTCGTCGAGCATGCGATGGGGACCTGCTCCCTGTTCCCCGGCAAGAGCCTCTTTGTCAACATGTTGACCCGCATTTCCAAGGATTGCGACTGCATGGGCCATACCTACAAGAAGATCGTCCCGGATATCGGCATCCTGGTCTCACGGGACCCAGTGGCCCTCGACGCCGCGTCCCTCGATCTGGTCGAACAGAGGGCCGGCACGTCTCTGTCCCAACTGGCCTATGACATCCCCTACCGCTTTCAGCTCGATTACGCCCGGGAACTGCAGTTCGGCAGCACAGAGTATGAACTCGTCCGTCAGTAGCCGGCCCAGCCCGGTTATTTTCCACCAGCTCCGCGCCGCCGCCGCGGATGACCTGGTTAAGCGAAGGCCATCACCAACAAGGAGATCATCATGCCGACAGCACTCATCGCTTACTCCACCCGCACCGGGGAAACCAGGAACATCGCCGAACTTGTCGCGGAGGGGCTGCGCTTTTCAGCCGTTGCAGTGACCTTGAAGGATGTCGTCGATATCCGGCGCGAAACGGAACTGGCAGGTTTCGACATCTATGTGTTCGGTTCGTCCACCTACCACGGGACGATGATGGACCGTATGAAGACCTTCCTCTTCCTTGCTGAACGGGCCGATCTCAAAGGAAAGGTCGGCGGTGCGTTCGGCGCCTATGGCTGGAGCGGCGAGGCGGCCGAAAGGATTTTCGAGACGATGAAGAACATCTACGGCATGGAGATGGCCGGCGGCCCGCTGATGCTGAAAACCGCTGCAGTGGACGGCGGCATCAAGGCCGCCCAGTCCTACGGCCGGGATCTGGCGGCCAGGATCGGCTGATTGCAGCCGTTGCCGCAGGCGGCACCACTCCGCACCAGTGTCTGCACCTGTCGCACGACAGCGATTCCCGGCTGCCCCTGCCCGGAATCGCATGGCGGCACGTGAGCACAGGTTTTTTTTGGGAACTGTGGGCCATGTCACCCACTTCCTCCTATCGGTGGGAGCACCATGAACGATTCCTTGCACACCCGTTTCCGGACAACCGACAATGGAAGACCGGGACTCTGCCCGAACCCACCGCACAAGGACAGCAGCATGCCGGATCTGATCGACAGCATATTTTTCCAGCAACTCGCCGCGATGCCGGCTGAAGATGTCTGCAGCAGGACGGGCTGCACCTGCGACGACCGGGAAGGGACGTACACGATCACCCTCTGGGACCGCCAATATCGGGTCCAGCCCCGCCTGCGGCTGGTCGGCCCGGCCGATCCGGGGCCCCCGCCGCTCCACCCCTATCTCGAACTCTTTCTCGTCCACTACCTGATCCGGGCAGACGGCTCGGCACCCGGCGGCCACTGGATCTCCGAAAAGGACATCTCCGGCGGCGTCACCTTCTTCCGCGGTCCCCACGCCATCCCCGGCGAGCTGATCACTGCCAGGTTCAATAACGATATCGAAGTGTTCAACAGACGCTGCCGGCAGCTGCAGGGAATTCCCCTCGACCTTGCCGACGCCGCCTGGCGCTTTGCCATCACTCCCCGCATGCCGGTGGCGGTGCTGTACTGGCGGGGCGACGACGAGTTCCCGGCAGAGGCGAAACTGCTCTTCGATGCGGCCATCGGCAGCTGCCTGGCAGCCGATGTAGTCTACGCCCTGGCCGTCGGCATATGCCACCGGCTGGGCAGGAAGGACAGATGACGGCAGCGGCGCCGGGCGTGGCAGGCCCGGCCCATGAAAAGACTGCGACATCCCCGTCGCCTTGCCGAACAAGGAGATAACTCAATGAGCAACCCAGATCATTACGCCAGACTGGTACGAATGTATGCCGCCGCCCCGATCAACGCCATTTACAGGCCGACCATGGAGGTCAGGGAGCGGGAAGCGGAGATCAGGATGGCGGTAACCGAACAGTTTTTTCATTCCGGAGGCGCCTTGCACGGCTCGGTCTATTTCAAGATGCTGGATGATGCCGCCTTTTTTGCGGCCAATTCCTGCGAACCGGAATATTTCGTGCTGACCACCGCCTTCACCACCTACCTGATCCGCCCGGTATCCACAGGCACCCTGCGCTCGGTCGGCAGAGTGGTCAGCAGCAGTAGGAGCCAGTTCGTCGCCGAGTCGATGCTCTATGACGGCAAGGGAGACGAGGTTGGCCGGGGCAGCGGCATCTTTGTCCGCAGCCGGATGAAACTCCGCGAGGCCATGGGCTATGGCACTGAATGACCAGCATTCCCACGGTGCTGAGCCGTCCATGCATCTGCTGACATTCCGCGTCGTCGGCCATCCGACCCTCGCCAACGTACAATGGATCCACGTCGGACGGGGAACCAACATCCTCAGGGGCGCCCGGGATGATCAGTTCCGGGTTCTGCTGCAGATGCTGCAGACCATCAACCCGCCCTGCGACATCCATGCAGTCGACCCCTTCCGCGACCTGCCCCGCTCCATTGCCAGCTCAACCTACAGCCGGCACGTCATCCCGGCCAAGAAAACCGCCGCCATCGCCGTCTTTGCCGCTTCCTCCGAACTGGCCAGGGAGCTCTCCGGCATCGATCCGCTGTACCTGTCCGCCGACCGGGTCGAGTTTGGCAGGAGGCGGGACTACAGCCTATGGACCAATTTCGTCGAGCTGGCCGGATCGGCCCGCTACAGCGAGCTGGACCCGATCGTCTGCGAACTGCTGTCACTGATCGGCAGGGAGGGCGAAGAGACCGCCGACCGATTGCGAAACGTCATCGCCGGACTGCGCGGAACTGACCGGATCAGGGGGGACATCGAGGGCGAACTGAGAGAACGGCTGGAGGGCCTGCGGCCCTTTCTCCCCGACAAATTCCTGAACAGGCTCGACTCCTGTATCAACACCGTCAACCGGGCGCAGCACTTCCGGCAAGCCCGACAGAAGGCCGAAGAACGGCTCCCCTGTCTCTTTTCCCTGAACGCCGCAACGCTCGGCTACACGGCGGATCCGGCCAATGACTGCCTTGCCGCGGTGGCCGGTTCATCCCCCCTCGACTACCTCGCCGGGCTTCTCGACCCCGGCCGGGCAGGAACTGCGAGCACTGCCCGGAGCCTTGAACGAATCAACGGCGTTTTGCAGTCCGGCTACCCCCAGCTTGCCCTGCATTGCCGGACAGCACACGGCGGACTCCTTCTCGAAAGCGGTAAAGGTCCCTATGCCAGGCCGTTGACGGAGCTGCCGCCACTGCGCCGGATCGAGGCGCTGCTTGCCGCCGCCACCGTCATCCACCAGGAAATCAGGGGAAATCCACCGCTATGGCTGATCGATGTCAGTGATATCAGGCTCAGCAGTGAGGATCAGATCGAACTGGTGCAGTTCCTGCACCGGAAGGACCTGCAGTGGCAATGCCTGGTGATTCCCGGCAGTGAGCTGCTGGCGCTGTGCGAGGAGAGGATCTCTTCCCGGGGCAAGGACGCCTTTGCGATGCTGAACCTGGTCGAGGTGCGGCCATGACCCGCTTCCCGCCGGCACCTGCACTATAGCCTGCGGCCAGGGGATCGGATTTTTGCAGGCGGACGGGGAAACTGCTTTCAGCAACCTGCCGCACGGCCTGACCTGCTGCATTCAACCCAGCGGCTCCCTGGCAGCGGATGCGGAACGAAATATCCCGTCAATGGCTGGAACAGCTGACCATCCGGTATTTCAAGCTGTTCAGCTCCTGCCGGTGCTGCACGACAGAATCAGCCGGCAAGGCAGGCACGTCTCCTGGATGTGGAAGATCCCGGCCGAGGCGTGCTATCGTTTCAGCAGTTCACCTTGCCCTTGAGCAACCTTTAACAACTGAGCCATCTACATGGCATGTGAAGCAGACCACCATGGACGCACCGGGAAGAGAGAAAGTGTCGCAGCAGGTGATCGCCTATGAAATCGCGGCGTTCGCCATCATCATCCTGTTTATCTGGCTCGACGAGCTGATTGATATCCCGGCCCTGCTGCTGGGTGCCCCGCGGACACCGCTCAACTGGCAGGAATCGCTGTTCGAAAGCGTCATCATCGCCGCGCTCGGAACGATCATCATCCACTCCTCCCGCAAGACCTTCCGGAGGATGAAATACCTGGAGGGGATACTGCCGGTTTGTTCGGCCTGCAAGAAGATCAGGACCGCCGACAACAGCTGGCTGCCGATCGAGTCGATCATCAGCGAACGTTCCGATGCCGTGTTCAGCCACGGCATCTGTCCGGAGTGTGCGGAGAGGCTGTACCCCCAGTTCAACCCCTACAAGAAGGCGCAACCACCCGCCGGTCCGCGGGGAGACGGCAACTAATCCAGGGCGTCCCTGATCACCGGCAGCATCCGCCCGACGCATTCCCTGCCCTCGCGGATTGCCTCGCCCGCCCGATAAAACTCCAGCAGCCCGATATGGGCCAGCCGCGGCGCCAGCAGGATGTCCGGAGGGTCGCCGGCCATCCGGCTCCTGGTGATCCTGTCCTGGGTGATATTGACCGATCCGGCGATGGCCTCGAACAGTCCCGGAGGCTGGGTCACGTTCTTGGAAGCCGGAAACAGCGAGGCGGTGTATTCGCTGACCAGATCGCTGATCCTGCCAACCACCCCCGGCTTCTCCTCCTTCCTTACCGTGACCTCCGGTTTCTGGAAATGCCTGCCGACAATGTCGCCGTTGAGATTGACCGCGATGACGATATCCGCCCCCAGCGCCCGGCAGACCGAAACCGGCACCGGATTGACCAGTCCGCCGTCCACCAGCCACCTGCTTCCATGCCGGATCGCCGGGAACAGGCCGGGCAGGGAGATCGACGCCCATACCGCCTGCAGCACCGGTCCCTTGGTCAGCCATACCTCTCTGCCGGTTTCCAGCTCCGTCGCCACTGCAGCGTACTGCTTGTCGAGATCCTCGATCAACGCCTCATCGCGGGCCACGTACTGATTGAGGAAGCGGTGCAGCCGCTCGGTGTCGACAAAGCCGTTCAGGGAGGAATTGATGTCGAAGAACCGTGCCGTCTCGAGCCTGCTCAGCGAACACACCCATTGCTCGAGCCCGGCGAGGGAGTTCGACACGTAGGCTGCACCGACCAGCGAGCCGATCGACGTCCCGCAGACGACATCGGGGATGATGCCCTGCTCGGTGAGGGCGCTGATGACCCCGATATGCGCCCAACCTCGGGAAGAACCGCTACCAAGCGCCAGTCCGATATGCATGTCAGATCTCCTGTTCTCTCTTGAAATCAGGCCGCAGCTGGAAAGTCGCGGCCGATGGCCCGCCGCCTGGTTGACACGCCTGCCTGATGTCTTCTATCATACCAGTAATTTCATCCCTGCCCACAACAACCAGTGCCTCTGCCTGCCGATCGCTCCACCTTGGGGCGCTTCAGCCGGGAGGGAATGAACGATTCGTCCGCAACTTCCTGATCAGGAGGGAAACAGCGATGAACACAGCAGAAAAACTCCCCAGAGAACGTCACTCGACCGTCCGCCAGGAGCTGATGCGCCTTCTCGCCGGCCGGCAGCTTTCGGCCAATACCCTCTCCCGGGAAATCCATCTCTCTGAAAAAGAAATCCACAGTCACCTTGAACAGATGCGGCGAACAGGTATACTGATACTGACGCCGGCCCGCTGCCGCGGCTGCGGCTATGTCTTTGAACAACGGGCCAGGACGAAAAAACCGGGCAAATGCCCGGGTTGCAGGGGCAGCCATATCGAGCCGCCCCTCTTTTCGATAACCGCCAGGCAATGAGCAGCCGGGCGGGGAATGAAGGCAGAGTTGAGGCGCCGCTTCACGGCTGAACACCGAGCCTCCTCAGCAGACAGGCCGGAACCATTCACACAGGGAGGAATACCATGGGATTCGATGAACTGAAGGCCGCCATCCTCGCCCTAGAGCCGGGAGACCAGAAACGCCTGATCACCGAAGTGCTGACCGAAATCATGCCGAAGGTCTGCACCGACGAGGTCTGTCTCAGCCGCATCCGCCATTTTGTCGACGAAGAGACGGTCAAAAGCTACAGGGAACAGCATATGGACGGGATCTGAAACCGCCCCCGAAGATACCAGTAAAGCCCGCAGGTCGGCGCGGGACCGCACCCGCATAATCAACCGCCACCGTTGGCGGGACAGAGCATCTTGTATTCAGCCCATGCACGAGAAGAGCATCGAGAGCGAACTGCATTCCCAGGCGATGGATCAGGGTGCGGACTTTTTCGGCATCGCCGACATGACGTCCGCCGCCGGTTTCATCTCCGGTCAGGGAGGGCCGGCCGTCGCCGGTTACCCGCGCGCCGTCGCCATCGGCATCGCCCTCCCGCATCCCGTTGTCGACGGGCTGTGCCGCAATATCACCAGAGCGGCGGCAGTCGGCTACCGCTCCCACTGCTACGAAGTCGTCAACACCCGTCTCGACCTGCTGGTTTCCCGGCTGGCCGGCATCGTCCAGCGCCGCGGCTGGCGCGCCTATCCGGTTGCCGCATCGCGGCGGATCGACGATGAGCGGCTCTGCGCGATCTTTCCGCACAAGCTGGCCGCCCACCTGGCCGGGCTGGGATTTATCGGCAGGAACTGCCTGCTGGTGACCCCCGGAATGGGACCCAGGGTGCGCTGGGCCACCCTGCTGACCGACGCGCCACTGCCTGCCACCGGTTCCCCGATGGAGCAGCGCTGCGGCGAATGCCGGCTCTGCGTCGACGTCTGCCCGGTCAGGGCCTTCACCGGCCGGCCATTCACAGAAGAGGAGCCGCGGTCGGCCCGGTTCGACGCCGGCAGGTGCGACCGCTACTTCACCATGCTCCGCAAGAAGGATCCGGAAACGGCGGTCTGCGGCCTCTGCCTGCAGGTCTGCCCTTACGGCAACAGGCAGCATCAGGCATCGCCGGACGATCACTCGGCGTGAAGGCGGTCCCCCTGTTGCCGCCATCCGCACCTCCATCCACCCGCAAGAGGAGACAATGGCCATATCCGATCTTACCCACTACCGCATCATCTGCCGCAACGCCAGACTCCATGGCAGGAAGACGGCCTGGTACGAGGCAGAAACCGACCGATCGGTGACGTTCGTCGAATTCAGGAGCATGACCGACAACCTGGCAGCCGCCCTCCGGGATCTGGAGATCGGCCGGGGTGACAGGATCGGCGTGCTGGCCAAGAACAGCCTCGAGTTTTTCCTGATTTACGGGGCCGCCGCCGCCGTCGGCGCCGTGGTGCTGCCGGTGAACTGGCGGCTCTCGGCTGGCGAGGTCGCTTTCAACCTCAAGGACGGGGAAGCGAAGATCCTCTTCGCCGATCCGGAATTCGCGGAGACCGTCAAGGCAATCAGGGCCGACCTGCCTGCGCTCCGCCACGGCTATTCGCTGTCGTCCCCGGGAGACGGACTTGCGGCGTTTTTCGACCTGTCGGCCACAACCCGCACGATTGCCGCCGAAGACCTCGATGCCGATAGCGATTTCTTCATCATCCACACGGCTGCCGTCGCCGGGCGGCCGCGCGGGGCGATGCTCAGCCACGCCAACCTGCTCCATTCCAACCTGGAATTCATCCGGGCCATGTCCCTGCAACCCGACGATATTCACCTCAATGTCCTGCCCCTCTTTCATGTCGGCGGCCTGTGCATGACGATGAGCTGCTTTCACGCCGGCAGCACCTGCCTGAACCTGGCCAAGTTCGACGCTCCCGCCGCCGCCAGGCTGATCTTCGAGAGGCGGGCGACGGTGATGTTCGATTTTGCCCCGATTCTCGGCGCCCTGCTCGATCACAGCGAAAAGGAGAGGGTGGATATTTCCTCGCTCGTCAAGGTCATCGGCCTCGATTCGCCGGAAACCATCGCCAGGTACCAGAAGATTACCGGCGGCACCTTTTTCTCGTTCTTCGGCCAGACCGAGACCAGCTGTCTGACGACGGTCAGCCGCTGCGTCGACCGGCCGGGCTCGGCAGGCAGGCCGGTGCCGGCGGCCGAGGTCGATCTCTTCGACGACGCGGACCAGCCGGTTGCCGAAGGGGAAACCGGTGAAATCGTCGTCAGGGGGCCGATGGTCTTCAAGGGCTATCTCAACCTGCCGCAGGACACCGCCCAGGCCTTCAGGGGCGGCTGGCATCACACAGGCGACCTCGGTCGCTTCGACGGCGAAGGATTCCTGCACTACATGGGGCGGAAAGCGGAAAAAGAGCTGATCAAGCCCGGCGGCGAGAACGTTTACCCGGCGGAGGTCGAAAACACCATCCTCCTCCATCCGGCCATCGCCGCGACGGTGGTTTTCGGGGTTCCCGACCCGAAATGGAAGGAGGGTATCAAAGCCGTCTGTCAGCTCAAGGCCGGCTGCAGCCTCACCGCCGGCGAGTTGATCGACTTCGTCGGTGGAAAAATCGCCCGCTACAAGAAACCCCAGTACGTGGAATTTGTCGACGACTTGCCGCGGCTGGCAAACGGCTCTCCTGATCGCAGGAAGATAAGGGAAATGTACGGCGAAAACGGGTGAATCAGACAGCGTGTGAGATATGCACAGACGATCCGGCCCGCCGCCGGATCGTCGTCCTGCCCCGCCGCCGCTAGATCCTGAACCGCGAAACCAGGGCGGTCAGCTTCTCGGAGAGTTGCGACAACTCGTCGGCCGAACTGCGGACATACTGGCTGTTACTCTTCACTTCCACCGACCGCTCCTTGACCTGATCGACAGCCTCCGACATCTGGGCGGTCATCTGGCTGCTGCTGGCGATATTCTCGTTGATCTCGATGATCCCGCGCGAGGCCTGGCTGACGTTGTTGACGATTTCCGCAGTGGTGATCGACTGCTCCTCGACGGCGGTGACGATGCTGTTGACCACGTCATTGACATCCTGGATGACGGTTGAGATCGACTCGATGTCCTTGACGGTGACGCCGGTCTGGCTCTGGATGCCCTCGATCGCCTCCCGGATCTTGCCGGTGGCCGCAGCGGTCTGCCTGGCCAGCTCCTTGATTTCGTTGGCGACCACTGCAAAACCCTTGCCGGCCTCTCCGGCCCGCGCCGCCTCGATGGTCGCGTTCAGCGCCAGCAGGTTGGTCTGCTCCGAGATCTCGGTGATAGTTTCCGTCACCGTGCCGATAGCCCGCGCCGCCTCCCCGAGTTCGCGCACTCCGTCATGGGAGGTGCGCGCTTTCATCACCGCCTGCTCGGTGGTCGTCCGCGCCCGGGCGCTGTTCTCGGCGATCTCCCTGATCGTGGTGCCCATCTCCTCGGAGGCGGAGGCGATCATGTCGAGATTGGTGGTCGATTCCTCCATCGCCGCTGAGATCGAGGTCATGTTGTCGGCGACCTCCTGGGCATTGCCGGAGGCGGTGTCGGCAATACTGGTCGTTGCATCGGCGTTGCTGACCATCTGCTCGGAGATCGCGGCCAGTTCGGTTGAGGCTGCCGCCAGCGCCTGGGAGGAGCGGATGATGTCCTCGAGCATCTCCCGGTTCTTGCCCACCATGATACCGAGCGAGCCGGCCAGTTGGCCGATGGCGTCATCGCTGGTCGCCTCGAAGGTGATGGTGTAATCGCCTTCGCCGACCTTGACGCTCTTTGCTGCCAGTTCCTGCAGCGGCCGGTTGATGGTGCGGACCAGCAGGACGGTGATCAGGATGGCGGCGACGATGACTCCCAGGCCCACCAGCAGGTTGTTGCGCAGCATGGCGGCGGCCAGTCCGTTGTCGATGCCGGCGTGTGAGATGTTGATGGCCAGGTACAGTCCCCACTCCTTGACGAACTTGACAAAGGCGACCTTGTCCTCACCGTTGTGCTGGTATTCGAGGAAACCTTCCTTGTGATTCGCAAACGACGGGACGATCTTGAAGATGTTGTCATCCTTGCCGAAGGTGGGATGGATGACAAAATCGCCGGCCTCGGTGTACGCGAAGAAATACCCGTCATTGAGCCTGGTTGCGGAGACATACTCCCTGACTTCCGGGGCGAGCATCAACTGGCCGACGAACAGCGCGCCGACGATGGTATCGCTGCTGTCACGCAGGGGGGCGTACGCGGTCAGGTACCAGTCATTGACGACAAAGGCCTTGCCCTTGAAGACCTGCCCTGCGACAATGGCCTTGTACACCGGGCTGTCCGAGGGAATGTAGGTGCCTGTGGCCCGATCGCCGCTGCTCTTCTT
>CAYYWK010000042.1:0-10982 GCA_964475345.1 uncultured Desulfobulbus sp. | reverse complement strand
CAGGTCGGCCCAGGTTTCGATATCCTTTCTGGTGTAACCGACCACCGTCGGCTTACCGGTGGTCCCGGAAGAGGCGTGCACCCGGACGACGTCCTCGAGCGGCACCGTGAACAGGCCGAAGGGATAATTGTCCCGCAGGTCGTCCTTGTAGGTGAAAGGCAGACGTTGCAGGTCTGCCAGACTGGTGATGTCCTCCGGCCTGATGCCGGCTGCGTCCATCTTCCGCCGGTACGGCTCGACCTTGGCATAGACCCGCGCCACCAACCGCCGCAGGCGGCGCAGCTGGATGGACTCCAGACCAGCCCGGGGCAGTGTCTCGATCTCCTCTTCCCAGTACAGTGTCGTCATCGCTCCCCTCCTACCAGCCGGCCTGCCGGCCGGCCTCAAACGCCTTCAGATTGACTTCCCGGAACCGCTCCGGCACCCGGGCCCCGATCACTTCGGTGAAGACCGCCGCTTCCACCGGCAGAAAGGCCGACAGCGCACCGACCATCACCACGTTGGCAGTCCTGACCTCGCCGACGGCCCTGGCCAGGTCGAAGGCGTCCACCGGCACCACCTTGATGCCCCGTTGCCCCAGATGGTCGAGAACGTTCTCGGGATAGGCGGTCTGACCGGTGGCCACCGCCGGCGGCAGGATGCGCTGGGTGTTGACGATCACCGTGCTGCCCGCATGGAGCATGGGGAGGTAGCGTACCGCCTCCATCATCTCGAAGGCCACCTGGATATCGGCGCAGCCCGGTTCGATCAGCGGCGACCAGACTTTTTTGCCATAACGCAACTGGGCGGTGACCGAACCGCCGCGCTGGGCCATGCCGTGCACCTCGCTCTTCTTGGCGTCAAAACCTGCCGCCAGCAGGCTGTAGGCGGTTATCTCGCTGGCCAGCAGAATGCCCTGGCCACCGACCCCGGAAAAGAGGATGTTTCCACGTTCTTCCATACTTACGCCTCCTTTCTGGTGATCGCGTTGAATTTGCAGAGCGAGGCGCACTGGCCGCAGTCGTTGCAGACGATCTCGTCGATCTTCGAGACTCCCTTCTGCCCCTTCTTGTAGCCGCGCCGCTCGGCCTCCCCTTCCTCGAAGGCCGTCCAGCTGATGGCCGGACAGCCGAGGCGGATGCAGGACATGCAGCCGACACAGTTCTCCTGGTTGGTGAAATAGGAAACCGGCTTGCGGGCCTTCATCTCCGGCAGCAGGACACAGGGCGAACGGGATATGACCACCGACGGCTCGGCGAGCGCGATGGCCTCCTGCAGCACCTTGCGGGTTTCCGGCACCTCGTGGGGGTTGACGACGAAAACGTGCCTGACCCCGACAGCCCGGCACAGCCCCTCGAGATCGAGTGAATGGGCCGGCTCGCCGATGATCGTCTGTCCGGAGGCGGGGTTGGGCTGCTGGCCGGTCATCGCCGTGATCCGGTTGTCGAGGATGATCAGGGTCGAGGCGGAATTGTTGTAGACGGTGTTGATCAGGCCGGTAATCCCGGAATGGACAAACGTCGAATCGCCGATAATCGACACCACCTTGCTGTGGGCACCCTCGCCGAGGGCCTTGGCCATGCCGTGGGCGATCGGCACCGAGGCGCCCATGCAGACGCAGGCATCCATGCTCGACAGCGGCGGCAGAAAACCGAGGGTATAGCAGCCGATATCGCCGGAGACGAAGACCTTCATCCGCGACAGGTTGAAGAAGATGCCGCGGTGCGGGCAGCCAGCGCACATGTTCGGCGGCCGCGGCGGCAGTTCCACCGGCGCAAAGGTCTCCCTCCGGACGGCAGGATCGATGGCGTTTCTGACGATCGCGGTGTTCAGTTCGCCGATGGCGGGAATCAGGTCCTTGCCATGGCATCCGACCCCCATGGCCTTGATATGGGTCTCGAGGAAGGGATCGAGTTCCTCGACGACATACAGTTCGTCAACCATCGCCGCAAACTCGCGAATCTTCTTTTCCGGCAGCGGCCAGCAGATACCGAGTTTGAGGGCCGCCGACTCCGGAAAGGCCTCCTTGACATAGAGGTAGGAGACTCCCGAGGCAATGAAGCCGCGCCTGCGGTCGCCGTCCTCGATCCGGTTGAGGGGGGAGACCTCGGCCAGCTCGCGGAGCCGGCCCATTCTCTCTTCCAATACCTCGCGGCGCTTTCTCGCCAGGCTCGGGAGCATCACCAGCTTGGCCGGAACCTTGCTGATGCCGATCTCAACCTTCGGGGCCAGCTGCTCGCCGCGGCTGACCACGCCTTTGACATGGGCGACTCTGGTGGTGATCCTGAGCATTACAGGGGTGTCGTATTCTTCGCTCAGCTCGTAGGCCGCCTTCAGCATCTCCTTGGCTTCCATCGGGTCGGAAGGTTCCAGCATCGGCAGTTTGGCGGCAAAGGCGTAATTGCGGTTGTCCTGTTCGTTCTGCGAGGAGTGCATCTCCGGATCGTCGGCGGTCACCAGCACCAGGCCGCCGCCAACCCCGGTGTAGGATGCGGTGAACAGCGGATCGGCCGCCACGTTGACGCCGACGTGCTTCATTGTCGCCAGCGCCCTGGCACCGGCAAACGAGGCGCCGATCGCCACCTCGAGACCGACCTTTTCGTTCGGCGCCCACTCGCTGTAGACGCCTTCGTAACGGCACAGGTTCTCCAGGATCTCGGTGGACGGCGTGCCCGGATAGCCGGAGGCCACCTTCACCCCCGCCTCCCATGCGCCGAGGGCAATGGCCTCGTTGCCGGACAGCCACAGCGTATTGTCCTTTGCGTTGGTCACGATAACTCCTGATGAGTAGGTTCATCTCCTGCCGCCGGACACCGGCGTAAAGCCTCCGGCAACAGCGTGCATACGGTGAAATAACTGAGCAAGTTACTCCGAAAGTCTCGCCTGCGGCAAGCCTTTTTTACCCCGCTGCAACAGCCGCCCAGGCACCCCTGCATGAGAAGGCGACATCCCACCCCGGCAGGCCGAACAAACAATATAACCAAGCGCAATCACCTGCTTTATGGTATACAGACTGGAATAATGCACGACAGTGCCTCCACCATCAATTGCTCTGGACAAGGAGACAGGACATGTATATCGGCAGAATCATGCACACCGACCTGATCACGGTCGCCCCCGAGACCTCGCTGTCGGACGCCCGCGACCTGATCGAGGAAAAGAAGATTGATCACCTGCTGGTGGTCGACCGGCATAAGAAACTGGTGGGGATCGTATCGGATCGTGATCTCAAGCAGTACTGGGCCTCGCCGGCCACCTCCCTCTCTGTCCACGAGTTGAATTACCTGCTGCAGAAGGTGGAGATCCGGACGGTGATGACCAAGACCGTCGTCACCGTCTCGCCGGACACCACCATCGAACGCGCCGCCTACATCATGCAGACCGGGGATATCAGCTCACTGCCGGTGATGGAGGGGGAGAACCTGGTAGGCATCATCACCAGCACCGATGTCATGGAGGTGCTGCTCGAGGCCATCGGCATCAGCGAAGACAGCCTTCGCCTCGGCGTCTTCGTCCGTGACCGGCTGGGAGCGCTTGCCGGGGTCACCGAACTGCTGCGCAGGACCGGGATCAACATCCAGAGCCTGTTCTGCTGGCCGGAAAAGGATCACCCCGGGGTCACCCAGCTGGTGATCCGGGTGGCCGCCGCCGATGGCGAACTGGCGGTCAAGACTCTGAACGACGGCGGCTTCAAGGTCAAGACCCGCTATGAAAAGGACATCGCCCCTTTCCTGCCGCCGCCGGAATAAAAGCGCCAGGCCCCGTCCTGCAACCGGCGCCGCCTCGACCGTCGACGCTGCGCCGGCCCATTCCGTATTTCACCTGCTGTGCAGGGTGTCGTAAATGATCGTGGCGATCAGTGCCATTGCATAGGGTTTCTTGACAAAGCGGCGCGCCCCGAGGGCGAGCGCTTTCTGCACCTCGGCGCTCTCGGAGAAACCGCTGGTGATGATCGCCTTCTGGTCGGCGCGGATGCCGATGATCCGCCGGAACGTCTCACAGCCGTTGATGCCGGGATCCATCACCATGTCAAGGATGACCAGGTCGTAATTCACCCTTCCCAGCACCTCCACCGCCTCCTCGCCGCTGGCAACGCTGTCGGCCCGATAGCCGAGATAGTTGAGGATGTGCCGGGCCAGCACCCGCTGCTGCTCATCGTCGTCCACCACCAGCACCATCTCCCCCCGGCCGCGGAACCGGCTGATATCGGTGGTTTCCTCGGCGATATCCATTCCCTCCCGGTTTGCCGGGAAAAAGAGCTCAAAAACCGTGCCACCGCTGCCGCTTTCGACGGTGATCGCGCCCCTGTGATCCTGCACCGTGCTCCAGGCCAGCGCCAGCCCGAGGCCGGTGCCACTGCGTCCAACTACCTTGCGTGAGTAGAATGGCTCGAAAATCCGCCCAAGACTCTCCTTCGGAATCCCCACACCGGTGTCACTGACGGTCAGCACCGCATATTCGCCCATCTGCATCTCCGGGAAACCCGTCAACGGGGCATCGCAGTACTCATTGCGGGTGGCGACGGTGATCTCCCCTGACTCCCGGATCGCCTCGGCGGCGTTGGTCACCAGGTTCATCACGCACTTCTTGATGTGGATCGTCGAACAGCTGATATTCAGCAGGTCCGGAGCCAGATCGGTCCCGAAGCTCACCTCGCTGTGCGACGCCGTGAGGGCACGGAATTCCGTCGAGCCCATATAGGCCGTGACGATGACGTTGAGATTGCTGTTTTCCCGGACGGTGGAAACACCGCGAGCCAGTGACAGCAGATCATCTACCACCGCCGCCGCGCTCCGCCCCGAATCCCGGATGGCCTGCAGCGGGGCGCACATCGGACTGTCATCGGGGAGGTTCATCAACATCAGCTCGGGGTAATTGACAATGCCTGAGAGGATATTGTTCAGGTCGTGGGCGACTCCGCCCGCCATCAAGCCGAGGGATTCCATCTTCTGGGAGCGGTTGAGTTTTTCCTCCATTACCTGCCGCTCCCTCTCCGCCTTTTTCTGCTCGGTCAGATCCCGAACGGCATTAACCCGTACCCGTCGCCCGCGGTACTCCGCCTGACGGGTCTGGATCTGGACCGGGAAGAATGTTCCGTCCTTCTTCAAGCCCATCACCTCATAGGGCTGCTCGTCCTTGTCGAGAATCCTGCTGACCACGAAATCCCTGTCTTCGGGTACGACCCACATGTTGGCATGACGACCGACGGCCTCTTCCCGGATGTACCCGAACATCTCTTCCGCCGCCCGGTTCTGTTCGAGAACCACTCCTTTCTCGGTGAGGAAGATGGCTTCGAAAGCGGCATCGGACAAGGCATGCAGCCGCTCTTCCGAAAGGCGCAGCTGGTCGGTCCGTTGTTCGACCAGATCCTCGATCTCCTGTTGCCGTAGCCGCGACCGGTGAATCGATTTCAATGCGAAGACCACCACGCAGAAGATGGCCAGGCTGAATGCGATCAGCACCGCGATCGACGCGAAGCGCGCCGTTCTCCTGCCCTGCTCCATGATTGTCCGGGGAATGGTCGCCGACACCAGCAGGCCGTGCCGGCCGTGAAGGTCCCTGAGTACGGCAAAAGCCTTGATGATGCCCTCATCAACGTCGTCGTTGACCGTCCCTCCGGCCAGCAGTGCCTGCATCCGCTGCCTGTCTGCGTCAGACAATTGCCGCGACAAAGGATCCTGGACCGTGAATACAACCTGGGTCTGCTGGCTCAGCTCGGCGATCCCTGCAGGGCCGAGAAACCGGCCGAGCAGGAAGGTGCCGTGGCTCGGTCCCTTGCCCTGGCTGGTGAATATCTTCTGGGAAGTGAGAAGCAGCGGCCCGTGGCTGGTCAGCAGGATGCCGGCGTAATTGACCGCACCGGGCGAGGAGAACAGCAGCGGATGGCCGGTGGGGAAACTCCCTGCCGGGAACTGGTCGAGCAGCAGCGGTTCGTTGCTTGTCGGGTCGATGGCTCGGCCATAGACCACCGCGCCGCTGGGATTGATGACGTAGATGAGATGGATGCCGGACCTGGCGAGACTGTCCCAGGCAAAATTGGATTCGACGAATTCCCGATTCCCTTCAACGGCAAACCGGTACAGATCATCCCACTGGGCCCAGTCGGAAGCAAGGGTCTGGACATGGAGCACTTCCCGGTCGATGGCCGCCCTGATCCGGTTGATGTTCCTCGCCACTTCCTGCTGTTCCAGATCGGCGAAACCGGGAAGGATCAAGTTGTGGCGAATGAAGTGATCGCCCGCCACAAACAGCAGGATCAGGATCAGGATCGGCGCGAGCGCGACCCATTTTCTCAGGCCAGCCAGAATCGGCATGCGGTACCCCTGCGATTCAGTGCCCAACCATCCCCCCACCGCCCGAAACACTTTTACTGTATTCTACGTGCGATGCCGATTGAATGTCAACCTGCCGGGTTGTCCTAACGGTTTCTGCCCGCGAAAACCAGCTTACCGCCAAGATGGCCGGCGATGCCGGCGCAGGTGAGCATGACCAGCGCGAGACCGAAAAACGTCAGGCGATTGGGCGAGGCGGCATCGGCCACCTGCGGGTCGAGAAAACGCCAGGCCACCAACGCCACCAGCGAGAGCAGGACGACGATGCTGCAGGCGATCTTGACCAGGAAGAGGATGGTTTTCGATCCCTGGTAGCGGTGCTGCCATTCCAGGTATCCGGTCGCCATCACCATCGGCAGCGTCGCCAGCACGAAGACCATGTTGAAGAAGGCGGCGTCGCTGAAGCCAGCGATCCCAAGCAGCGTCCCAATGGCCAGAAACACCACCGACGCCGGCAGCAGGCCGTTGGGAAAATGGACGCTTATCGGGTGCAGGTGCAGCCCCAGCACCATCCTGGTCATCAGCCCTCTGGCTTTTACCGGGGGCGTTGCGGCAACCGCCGTTGTCTCTCTGGCCACCGGTTCGATTTTCACCTCGGCGGAGGCGGCAACGGCGATCTCGTCACCATTGGCATCGACCTCTACGAAATTGCTCCTGTCAGCATAGCAGACCGGACATTTCTCAGGCGCCTCGGCCCCCTCGTGGACATAACCGCAGACTTTGCATTTCCACCTTCGCATGTGCTTTTCCCCTCAGTTGATGATGAACCCGACCCAGCCGAAAATCCAGGTCGTCAAACTACCTCTCGGAATCTTTGGCATCGGTTTCGGTGTTCTGCCGCCACCACGGTTTTTCCTCCTCAACCTCCTGAAAAAGCCCGCCAAAGGAGGAAAAACAGGCTGGACAAACCCGCGGCGGCTGTTCGCCGCGATGGATGTAGCCGCAGACCGTGCATTTCCATGTTCGCATTTGCCCTCCTCAACTCACTCCGTGAAAATCTGTGGAGTCCAGCATACAGCGCCATTGGGCTTCCGACAACGTGATTCATTCCCGGTAAAGCGGCGCGGCGCCGCCCGCCACTTCTCTGCCAGCTGCTTACAGCCCGAGTTCCCTGTCTATTTCCTCGATATTCTGCTGGGCGGTCTCCCAGCGCTCGTACCACCGCTCCAGCCGCCGCTTGCATTCTTCGTATGCCCGGCTGGTTGCCGACCAGGCCTTTTCGTCGCGATAGAGATCCGGGTCGGCCATCGTCGCCTCGAGATCCTCCTTTTCCGTCTCGAGCTTCTCGACCTGCTCTTCGGCCTCCTTGACCTTCTGCAGCCATGGTCCGGCCCTGCGACTGCGTTCCTGACGCTGCTGAGCCTCCTGTTTCTTGCGCTCACGGCGGTTCTCACGACCGGAATCAGGTTCGCTAGCAACCCCCTGCCCAGGTGAAAATGTCGGTGCCGGGCTGCCCTTCTCTGCTGCGCCGGCAAGTTCAGCCTGCTTGACCAGGTATTCGGCGACGTTGCCTTCATGCAGGGTGATACGCCCGTCCCTGACCTCGATGACCCTGTTGACGAAACTGTCGACAAAGTAGCGATTGTGCGAAACGACGATGATGGTCCCGTCGTACTGGGCCATCGCCTCCTGCAGGACTTCCTGCGAGCTCATGTCGAGATGGTTGGTCGGTTCGTCAAGCAGCATCAGGTTGGCCGGGGTGGCGATCATCCGGGCAAGCGCCAGCCTGCTCTTCTCCCCGCCGGAGAGCACCGCCACCTTCTTCTCCACCTCGTCGCCGCGGAACAGGAAGGCCCCGAGCAGCGAGCGCATGCGGGTGACGGTGAGATCTTCGCCGACCAGAGCCATGGTATCGAGCGCTGACAGCTGCGGCGACAGTTCCTGGGCCTGGTGCTGGCCGAAGTACGAACGACGGACGTTGACGCCGAGCCGCACCACACCCTGGTCCTGTTCGATCAGGCCGGCGAGGATCTTCAGGAAGGTCGATTTGCCGGCGCCGTTGACACCCACCACCGCCGCCTTGTCACCGCGCTGCAACTGCAGGTCAACGCCGGAGAAGACCTGCCTGCCGTTAAAACTCTTGCAGAGATTCTCGACCTGCAGCACGTCCCGGCCGGAGGGCGGGGCTGGCGGAAAGGCAAAGCGGATCTGCTGCTCGTCGCCTTCGAGTTCAATCAGCTCCATTTTCTCCATCTGCCTGACCCGGCTCTGGACCTGCTTGGCCTTGGTCGACTTGGCCCGGAAACGCTCGACAAAGCGCATCGTCTGACGGATCTTCGCCTGCTGGTTATCGTAGGCCGCCTTCTCCACCGTCCGCCTTTCCTCCTTGTCACGGACATAGAAGGAATAATTGCCCTTGTAGGCGGTCAGACGGCCAAGACTCAGCTCCCAGGTGATTTCGGTGGTCCGGTCGAGAAAGGTCCGGTCGTGGGAGATGATCACCATCGCCCCGCGGTGGCTGCGCAGGAACTCTTCCACCCAGGTCAGCGACTGCAGGTCGAGGTGGTTGGTCGGCTCGTCAAGCAGCAGCAGCGAGGGCGCCTCGAGCAGCATCTTGGCCAGCATCAGCCGCATCAGCCACCCGCCCGAAAAGGACGAGGCCGGCGCGGCCAGATCCTCGAGGGAGAAGCCAAGTCCGAGCAAGACCTTTTCGATCCTGGCCCGCACCGTATAGATATCGCTGCCTTCGAGGCGGAGCTGGATCTCGCCCTGCCGCTCGAGCATCTCGAGGAACTCCTCGCTGTCTGGGTTGCAGGCCTTCAGTTCCTCATGCAGCTGTTCGGACTCCTGTTGCAGGGTGAGCAGCGACGAGAAGGCGCTTTCCGCCTCCTCATAGAGCGTCCGCTGCGAGAGCAGGGCGCTGGACTCCTGGGGCAGGTAGCCCACCGAGAAATGGCGCGAGCGGTTGACGACCCCGTCATCGGTGGCGGTGATCCCGGCCATGATCTTCAACAGCGTCGATTTTCCGGCGCCGTTGACCCCGACCAGGCCGATCCGGTTGCCGGCATGAACCTGGGCCGAAATATCCCGGAACAGATACTTGTCGCCGAAGCGGACATCAAGATGGTTGACTGACAGCATATTCCACGCTTCCCCGTGCTGCATGCAGGCTCTCCTGCAGGTTATAGCGACCGGCATAGCCAAGAGCCTCAAGGCGCCGGATATTGATTCTGTTGTTGCCGACAATTGCCGAGCGGTCCCGCGGCGAAATGGTGATCGTCAGGGATTCCGTCGCCGCAAGACCTGCCAGCCGACGCCGGATACGCCTGAACCACAACCGTGACTGAACCAGTTCGCCGAAGGCCGGGTGATAAGGGCCGGCCAGTACCTCCGCCTCGAGCCGGGCAGACGGCTGCAGCCCCATGCGGACAACCGGAATGCCTGCGGCGTCGAGCAGTTCCCTGGCCCTTGCGGCCATCGCCACCGCCCGGTTGAGCGACAATGGCCGATAGCCGCCCGATACCCATTGGCGGGCGAGCGCGGAATGCCGCAGGACAACGGTCGGGTAGAGGCGGACCAGGGCCGGCCTCAGGGCAACGGTTTCGTAAACGCCGGCGATAAAGGAGCGGTACGTCTCTTCCGGCAGGCCCGGCATCAACTGGACGCCAACCGCCATCCCGGCCTCCTTCAGCAAACCGATGGCCAGCCGACTGTCATCGGCATAATGACCGCGACGGGCGGCCCGTAGCACCCGGTCGTCGAACGACTGGACACCGAGTTCGACGACACCGACCCGATGCGCCCGCAGGAAACGGCAGACCTCCCGGTCGATGCAGTCGGGCCGGGTCGACAGGCGGATGGTGTCGACCTCGCCTGACTCGATGAAGGGCTGCACTGCCGCCAGCAGCCCTTCCTGCTCCTCCTTCGGCAGGCAGGTGAAGGAGCCGCCGAAAAAAGCCGCCTGGACCTCCCTCCGGCCGGGACTGCGATCCAGCCAGGCGCGGATGACCCCGCCGATTGCCGCGTCAGGCAACGCCTCCTGACCGGCGGCGGAAATGCTGTGCTGGTTACAGAAGAGGCAGAGATGGGGACATCCCCGGTGGGGTATGAACAGCGGGATGACCAGGGGCATGGCGGTTCATTCGCCTTGCTGGGAAAGGATGCCGAGGGCAGCGGCGGCGGCCCGCTGCTCTGCCTCTTTTTTCGAGCGGGCCTGACCGCTGCCAAGCACTTCGCCGCGAAACAGCACCGAGGTGGTAAACAGCCGCTGGTGGGATGGCCCCTCCTCAAGATCCAGCTGATACTGGGGGCCTTCATTGTACCGTTCCTGAAGCACCTCCTGCAGCCTGCTCTTTGCGTCCGCCACCAGCAGTTCCTCTTTTTTCCCGGAGATCGCCGGCAGGAAGAAGGTCTCGATGAACCCGGCTGCGAGGTAGTAGCCCGCATCCTCGAAGATCGCCCCTATCACCGCCTCGTAGGCGGAAGCGAGAATCGATGACTTATTGCGCCCGTTGGAAGCCTCCTCGCCCCGGCCGAGGCAAAGAAAACGGCCAAGTTCAATGTTGCGCGCCATCTGTGCCAGGTGGGTCTCGTTGACCAGCGCTGAACGCAACCGGGTCAGATCCCCCTCACGCATCTCAGGGTAGCGTTTGTGGAGCAGGTGGCCGATCGCCAGGTACAGCACGGCATCGCCCAGATACTCAAGCGTCTCGTTATTTCGGCCAGGGGCCG